>JAQGNK010000024.1 GCA_028291905.1 Polaromonas sp. | reverse complement strand
GCCAAGTACATCGCGGCGGGCCGTCTCGGTTCATGGCATGCCGGCCAGGTGCATATCGACGACGCCGAGGTGTTGCTGGTGTTTGGCTGCAACCCGCTGGTGTCGCATTCGGCTGGCGGCATGCTGGTCAGCGACCCGACCCGGCGTTTGAAAGCGGCGAGGGCACGCGGGCTCAAGCTCATCGTCGTCGATCCACGCCAGACCGAAACCGCGCACCATGCCGACATCTTCCTGCAGCCACTGCCGGGCCAGGACCATGTGATTGCCGCCGGGCTGCTGCGCCTGATCCTGGAGGCCGGCAAGCACGATGCGGCCTTTTGCGCCCGGCATGTCGAGGGCCTGGAGGCGCTGCGCCGGGCGGTTGATGCCTTCACGCCGGACGAGGTGGCCCGTCGCGCCGGCATTGACGCCGGGGCCTTGCGGGCCGCAGCGGACATGTTCGCTGTTGCCTCGCGGCGCGGCGCTGTCATCACCGGCACCGGCACCAGCATGGCGCCGCGCTCGAACCTGGCCGAGCACCTGATCCAGTGCCTCGACGTGGTGTGCGGTCATTTCAAGCGGGCGGGCGAAGCCATGCCGCACCACGACCCGCTGCAGCCGCCCGTCACTTGGCATGCCGACGTGGTGGCGCCGACCCGGCCCTGGGATGCGCTGCCGCCCAGCCGAATTCGCGGCGTGAGTCATCTCTACGGCGAAAAGCTCACCGCTACGCTGGCCGACGAAATCCTGACGCCCGGTCCGGGGCAGATCAAGGCGCTGATCGTCGATGGCGCCAACATCGCCAACTCGGTGCCCGACAAGGCGCGCATGCTCAAGGCGCTGCGCTCGCTGGAACTGCTGGTCGTCATTGACCCGCACCTGAGCACCACCGCCGGGGAGGCGCACTATGTGTTTGCGCCTAAGCTGCAGTACGAGCGCGACGACCTGCCGCTGACGCTGGGCAGGCCGCTCTACCCCGACCCCTGGACGCAGTACGCGCCGGCGGCCATCGCGCCGCCGGCGGGCAGCGACGTGATCGACGACTGGCAGGTGTTTTTCGCGCTGGCCCGGCGGCTCGGCCTGACGATGCAGTACGGCGGCCAGCCGCTGGCGCTGGACCGGCTGCCCACGTCCGAGGAACTGCTGGCGCGCGGCCTGCACCGGGCGACGGTCACGCTGGAGGCCATCAAGCAGAGCCCCGGCCTGATCTGGGACCGCCGCGATCAGCCTGCCGTCGTGCAGCCGGCCCGGCCCCAGGCCGGCCGTTTCGCGGTGGCGCCGCCCGATGTGGTGGCGGAACTCGGCGAAGTCGCCGCCGAGCCGCCGGCGCAACCTGCAATGGATGAAACGAATGCGGCAGACAAAGCCGCTTTTCACCTGATCGTGCGCCGCATGCGCGACGTGAACGGCTCCATCGGCATGGAAACCGAAATCATCCGCCGGCGCAACCCCTACAACCCGCTGCACATGAACCCGTCCGACCTGGCGCGCCTGGGCCTGGCCGCCGGCCAGCGGGTGCATGTCCGCGCCCAGTACGGCGAGATCGTCGGCATCGTCAAGCCCGACGCCACCTTGCGCGGCGGCGTGGTGTCGATGAGCCACAACTGGGGCCGTGCCGACAACGAGCCTGGCAGCTACGAGCGCCACGGCGCATCGACCAACCTGCTGGTGCGCAACGACCGCGTGTTCGAAGCCATCAACGCCATGCCGCGCATGTCCGCCATTCCCGTGACGATTCAAGCCTGCTAATTGCCAACCACCCACCCACAGAGACAGAGGAAACCGAACCATGGACAGATTGAAAGACAAGGTCGCCTGCATCACCGGCGCCGGCAGCGGCATCGGGCGCGCCTCGGCGCTGCGCTTTGCCAGCGAAGGCGCTGGCGTGCTGGTGACCGACCTGCGCGGTGACGCGGCCGAGGCCGTGGTGCGCGAGATCGAGGCCGCAGGCGGCAAGGCGCTGGCGATGGCCGTCGATGTCGGCCAGGAAGACCAGCTCGCGGCCATGATTGAACGCACGGTCTCGCACTTCGGCCGCATCGACATCCTCTACAACAACGCCGTCAATACCTCGGGCAAGGGCAAGGCCGACAAGGACTTCCTGGCCTTCGACACTGAGCGATTTTTCGATGTGGTGCGGGTCAATGTGCTGGGCGGCGTGCTGGCCAGCAAGATGGCGATTCCGCACATGCTGCGCCAGGGCGGTGGCTCGATTTTGTTCACATCATCAACAAGTTCGCTTGGCGGAGACGTGGCGCAGTTCAGCTACGGCGGCTCCAAGGCGATGGTGAACTGGTACGTGCAGACCATCGCCGCGACCTTCGGCAAGCACGGCATCCGCTGCAACGCCATCCTGCCCGGCGTGATCCAGACGCCCGCGCAGCAGGCCTGGGCCAATGCGGAGATGGACGCGGCTTTTCTGGATATTCACAACGTGCCGCGCCTGGGCAAGCCGGAGGACATCGCCGCGCTCGCGCTGTTCCTGGCCTCGGATGAATCGGCCTACATCAACGGCACCCTGATGCGCTCGGACGGCGGCATGAGCTGCACCGTGCCGTATGTGCAGGTGGTGCGCAATCTATTGACAACCAAAGGAGCTTGACCATGGGACAGAAGCAGGAAGCCATCGTTCGCGAATTCTTGTCCGCCTGGGGCGATGGCGAACGCGCGCCGGATATTGAAAAAATCGCCTCCATGTTCGCGCCGGACGGCCAGTGGGCGCTGTACATACCGGGCGGGCCGGTGATCGTCGGGCGCGACGCCATCCGCGCCGAGATTCATCGCCAGCTCGGCTATGTGTCGTTTCCCCATTGCGGCACCATCCACATGGTTTCAAACGACCGCATGGTGGCCACCGAACGCCTTGACCTGTTCATCCGCAACGGCAAGACCGTGCAGCATGCGCTGATGGCAATGTTCGAACTCGATGGCGATGGGCTCATCACCGCCTGGCGCGAGTATTTCGACACCTCTGACCTGTCGCGCCAGACCGGGGCTGATCCGGCTCGGCTGTCGGGGCTGGAGGTGGCGCAGGCGTGAGTTGCCGATGGCTGTGCAGGCGCGGGGATTTTGCCCTGAAATGGGCCTTGCGCTTTCTCTGATTGCATTGACTGCTATTGAATTAATAGCTTTTTCTCTTCGTTGACCTGCTGGCCGGGGGGTAGCCCGGCCAGCAGGCCCAGGAAGAGAAGCCTGGCGTTCAATAACCTCCAAGCCAAGTGGCAGGCTCAGTCTCAATCAGGGGCGCAAGACGCGCGCGCTACTGCGAAGCCGCCGAAGCCGGCATGCTTGCCGAGGGCGTCGGCACCGCCGCAGCATCCGGCGCCTGAACCGGCGCGGGCGCGGGCATGGCAGGCGCTGCCGGCATTGCCGCCGACGCGGCTGTCTCCGCTGCCGGCGCCGGCGCAGTCACCGCAGGCGTGGCCGTCACAGCAGGCACAGGCACCACCGCCGGCGCGCTGATGGACGTGGGCGCCACCACCGGCGCCAGCGGCGCCGCCTGCTCGGTCCCGCCATGGAATTTCATCATCAGCGGCACGATCAGCAGCGCCACAATGTTGATGATCTTGATGAGCGGGTTGATGGCCGGGCCGGCCGTGTCCTTGTACGGGTCGCCCACTGTGTCGCCTGTCACCGCCGCCTTGTGCGCCTCCGAACCCTTGCCGCCGTGGTGGCCGTCCTCGATGTACTTCTTGGCGTTGTCCCAGGCGCCGCCGCCGGTGCACATCGAAATCGCCACGAACAGCCCGGTCACGATGGTTCCCATCAGCAGG
>JAQGNK010000510.1 GCA_028291905.1 Polaromonas sp. | reverse complement strand
CCTGAGCGCCTGCCGTCAAGCTGCGGTACACATTGAAAATGCTGGCCCCAGCCGGTGCATTCCAGCTCAGGTTGACGGCTTGGCTGGCGCCTGTGGCCTGCACATTGGTGGGGGTGCGAATCGGCGCTGCCCCAAGCCTAGCCAGCACGTTGCGCGTGGCCTGCTTGGCAGGCTCTTGCTCAAGGTTTCGAAAGCCATAGTTGTCTATTCCCCAGCTCCACTGGTTCGAGCCGGTTGCAAATACGATCGAGCCGCTCGCGGTCGTGTAAGTGGCCATGTGCGAGCCGCCCCAGGTGTCGGGCGACTCTGCAATTTTTCGAAGCTGCGGCGGCGAGTAGCCATTGTTGAAGATCGCATCGGTTTCATAGCCCAGCAAGCCCGAAAACCTCGAGGCGTTGCTCATGCCCGAGCCGGCATAGACCCAACTGGTCGCGTCCGAGACCACGATGTCCCCGTTGAACGGGTCGCCGTGGTACATCACCCCCACCAGCCCATTTTCGGGCTGGGCTACGCTGTCGTTGACGCCGAAAATGGGCTTGAGGTCCCGATACCGGATCGTGATGAATTTGTCATTCGTTGGGTCGGCGTCGATCGCCAGCGGATCGAAGCTTTGCGCCGCTTCCTTGTAAGCCACCATGGTGCGGTTGGCCTCGCCCTTGGAGCTGGGCTCGAAGCGGACCTGCCAGTACGCCTCGTTGGAGGCAAAAAATCCCAGGTGCACGCCTTGTGCCTGCGCCGCATGGGCCGCGCTTTTCATCTGGTAGGACCAGTATTCGTCATGGCCGGCAACGAGAAAAGCGCGGTGGTTGAGCAACTGCTCACCATGGGTATGCAGATCCAGATTGGACAAGTACGAAACGTCGTAGCCTTCGCGCTCTAAAAAGCGTATGAAATTGATTTCATGGTTCAGGAATTGGCCGGCGCCTCCCCTGTAGCCGTCTCGGCCATACGGACGGTTGAATGACACCTTGCGCGCGGGCGCGCTGTTGACGCTGTTGTAGGTATAAAGGGATTTGCCGCCCCAGTTGTTGTAGGCTTGTGAGGTCGTCATCGTCGACTGGTACACATAGGTCGAGCGCGAAGCGTCGTCGCGCACGACGAAAATCATGTAGCTCTGCGTTCCGGCGCTCGGGGTGAGCTTGGCCAGGTAAATGCCTGTGGCCCAGTCGGTCTTGTCGGCCGTCTGCGGGATCGTGACACGGTACGACTCGGGCCAGTCGCACTCGATGAGGCCGGTCGCCGGGTCGGGCTGCGGAGTGGGCTGTTTGCTGCCGTTCAACGTCACCGAGCTCATCAGCCGGGCGCCTGCGCCGCCATACCAACCCATCCGGTAGATGGCCAGCGTGTACGTTGGCGCGCTGCTGCTGACGAAAAACCGGATGGTCTCCCCGCGGTTCACGCTGGTGTGCGAAGCGTAGCCCTCGACCGTGGGGGTGCTCGAAGGCGCCGTGATGTCCCAGTTTGGTGTGCCAGGCTTGGCGTTTTCAGCCTGGATCACGTTTTGCTGAGCCCAAGCCAAATTGCAGCACAACCAGAGCCAGCAAACAATGCTTGAGAGGCAAACTCGACGTAGCATGCGACTATTCCCCAGAGGCAAATCACGTTGCCATACGAGTTATTTAAGTCACTTATCCAATTAGTGACCATCCCTAATTTTTGGAACGTCGCAGTAAAAAATGTATGCAGCTTTCACCGCATTGCTAACAGCGACGGCTTTTTCGAATAAATACCGTAGAGGGCAAGAACAACCCCAAACCCAGACGCAGCTATACGACTTGGTACGCCCGGTCTTTCACTTTTCAAGAAAATCAAGGACTTACCCATGAACGACATTGACAGCGCCCTGTACCTGATCGAGAGCGGCAAGCCGCTGGCCATGGTCAAGCAGAACCTGGCCGAGCGCCGCCGCGTTCATGCGCAGACCGCCGCCCTGGCCAAGGAGTTGGGCGTGAAGCGGATCATCGCGGACCGCCTGGACGGAACCCTGCGCGGCGTGAGTTTTAAGCATCGGCCAGATGCACCCGGACTTGCCAATAACCTCTTGCGCTGCGTAGCCCATGAGCTTGGCTGCGCCAGCATTCCAACTGAATACGAAGCCATTAGAGTCAAGGTGAAAAATTTCGTGATCGCTAACAGCGTCCCCATTTACAGCATGTTCATTTGCTTTTATCCTCAGTTCGGCTTTATGTATGAGATAGCTCTGCATAACACCGCTAACACCTTTGTAGTCTGGCTGAAAAGGACTCAATGCCTGCACCCTGCTGCAATACCTGTGCATGTGCTGAGCATGGCGTCGCGTGCGAAGTCGAATGCTAATGGCTGCAGATCGTATTGCCATACACCTGCTGTGCAACTGCACTGGGCTTCATAACTCAAGCGCAGGCATGTGCGCCAAGCCGCCTGTCTCCTGTCTCCTTCCTCCTAGCACAAAGTTACCGACTAGGTGCACTGCATCGTGACGGCCACCAGGGGAAGCGCCGCCTATAACACCTTGGGGTGCGGACACCCACCGAAGCCTTCATGGGTGACAAGGCTATCCAAGCCAAGCGCGTCAAAAAGCGCAGCTGCCCTGAATGCCATTCATCAGAAGCAGCTCACGCTTGAGTCACTGGGCCACTAGATGGACGTTGGATTGGTAACACTCCAAAGCGCGCCCTTCATTGAGCGAGATCCGCTCGAAGCTGATACAGCTAGAAACGAGAAGCAATGTGGTACGCATGGCTGCCGCGTTCGAGCGCTTGCAGTTCAGTTGACAATGAGCCCGTAAGCTAAATTTAAAGCAGGTAATCACTTGCAAAGTGTTTGACTCGACTATTACGGCTGCCTGCTCTGCGTATATATTTATATCAATAACAACTCTGGAGATAAAGATGGAACTACTCATTTTCCACGGCAACTCCTTGAAGCCCGAGCGCTTGGGCGGCCACCTCAGCCTGGACAGAGGCCACGACCTCTGAGAGACGCGTCCAATGAAGGACGACGCCGAGCACTGCGCAGCAGAACCGAACCCGTTTCACATCTTACTCAGGGCCATGGTGGCGCAACTCCAGATGCAGCATCTGGAGGTGGCTGAAATCCTGGGGGTGCCCTTGAATACGCTGGAAAACTGGATGGTCGACCCCGAGCACGCGTCAAGCCGGTTGCCCCACCGCCTGGTGCAGCTTGGCGTGATGAAATTGCTGAATGCAAAAATCAGCACCTTGCGCAAAGGATTGGTCATGCGCAAGTGGATTGTCACCAAACCCGATGGCTCGACCCACAGCACGTCTGAACTCCGGGACTGGGTGAGCCGGCACTACCCTGGCGAGAACGCGGCCACTGTGGCCGCAGCGCTGTCGCAGCGCGGCAAGTATGTCCGGCTGGGCCTGACGGTGCGAAAGGAGGTCTACACGTTTAAGGACCCTCCACAAAAGGCGCCAGGCACAAGCTATTCTCAAGCTGCGAACTCCAAGTAGCCAGGCGCATCCAATTAGCCCATCTGCAATTTCTTTGTAAGACGCTGCCCAGACTCATTTGCTGCCTCAGGCTTGTCCAAAAGCTCCCGCTTTTTTTCAAGTTCAACCGCCATCGTCAGTGCGCCGGCCATGCCACTGATCTGGTGCAGCACGAACAGCGCGTCATCGAGGAATAGCTCGTCATCCTCTCCGGCCAGAATCGTTTTCAATTCGGTCGAAAAACTCACTAGCCGCTCAGATGCGGTCAGCATCGCGCGCTGGGCGTGGTTCGTAGAGATAGAGATGACCATTTCTAAGCTCCTTTGTGACGTTTCAAAAAGATTGATGCCCTCCAATGTTGTTTTTTTCAAGCCGTCGGGTAAATGCTTTTGAATACCTCCCTACGAGACTGCGCCCGCCTCGCTACCGATGAAGGAGTTTGCCTAAGGCAAGGGTAAGACTCGAACCCGATTCGGGAACTTAGCTTTGGGGACTTGGCCCTGTAGGCAGCTCGTTAATGCAAGCAAGCATGTATGCAGGCAATCTTCTGAATGAGCGTCCCAACGAATTTCATTTACCTGAACCCGAAGAATAAATTTCCTTGAGTCCGCTACAGGCTTGCCATCTTGTGACGCCAATCGCTAAAACATCTGCTGCTATTGAGCCGGCACTGGAGTGAACCGCTGCAGTTGGTCCATCACGCATAGAAAATGGTAGGCCGACATGTCTTGCAAGAAAACCTTATCGTGCACGGCATTGCGATTCAACCAGCTGGGCTTGAAGAAAAATCTATGGTTTGCCATCAATGGTGCGTGGTCTCGTCAATGACATAGTTAGCAAACTCATCGAGTTCCATGGACTTGTCAAAAAACGCATCGGCTCCAGCGGACAAGCAAAGCTGGCGCATCTGCTCAGTAGCATAGTTGGTCAACACGACAACTTTTTGGTAAGGCGTCTTGGCAATACTTTTAATCACCTGCAGCCCGTTGCCTTGCGCGAGCCAGAGGTCCACCACGGCCACTTCCCAGTAAGCCTGATGCGCTGCCAACCAGCTGCAGGCTTCGAATGCACTTGCGGTCGAGCCAATGATTTTGCTATTCATCAACTGCTCGAGCGCTTGGCCAAGCCACTTAAGAATAAATGGATTGTCCTCGACGAGGTAAATTCGCATTTGCATGCGGCCAAGATTACCCAGCGAACTGTTGCCAATTGTAGGACTGCTTCTAAGCCGATCCTAAGCCATACATCCTCACTCGCTTGTGCCTCTGCCAACGCTTTCATGCAGCGGTGTTCAGTAGAGCCTCTTGTCCCTGCGCCTTGACAATGGATGGGCTATGATTTTTAAGGATGAGCTTAGTAGACACTTGCCATGGTCATCGAGCGAAATCCCGTCTCAGCGGGCTTGCCAACACGAAGGCACAGCGTGTGCCTGCATCAAGAATGCTGCAGTTTTTTGCGCCTCACTCTTAGCCAAAAACATGTATTTTCTCCGTGCATGAGTGAACCTGTTTTTCTCAAGCGCCTGCATTTGAATGGCATGCTTTCAAAAGCGCAGTCGTTTAGACAACGCCTAGGCTTCAAAAAGAAAATGAAAGTCTTTCGCCATGTGGCCGCCTGCTTTAACAAGCTCGATATCACGTTTGTGGCCCTGGTACACCTCGCTGCCCTGATGAAATTGCTTCACGGAACTTTTAGAACATTGCCTAGTTTTAACCTGCAGCAAATTGGACAGCTGCAAGCATAATTTCACCGTTTAGGCGAGCTCTAGCACGGTCACAACGTCCTACGATGATTTCGGTCCAGGGATTACCTGAAGCAATCCTCTGCACATTCTCAATAGTCGTCCCTGCGAAATTCATTTTTCACTCAGATC
>JAQGNK010000502.1 GCA_028291905.1 Polaromonas sp. | reverse complement strand
GGATGTGGGCGCCGTCCACGTCGGCATCGGTCATGATGATGATGCGGTGGTAGCGCAGCTTGGCGACGTTGAAATCATCCACGCCCACCGTGCCGCCGACGCCGCCGCCCTTGCCGATGCCGGTGCCCAAAGCGGTGATCAGGATCAGGATTTCGTTGCTGGTCAGCAGCTTTTCATAGCGCGCTTTCTCGACATTCAAAATCTTGCCGCGCAAGGGCAGGATCGCCTGGAACTTGCGGTCCCGGCCCTGCTTGGCCGAGCCGCCGGCGGAGTCGCCCTCGACCAGGTAGATCTCGCACATCGCCGGGTCTTTTTCCTGGCAGTCGGCCAGCTTGCCGGGCAGGCCCATGCCGTCGAGCACGCCCTTGCGGCGCGTCATGTCGCGCGCCTTGCGGGCGGCTTCACGGGCTCTGGCCGCCTCGATGATCTTGCCGACGATGATCTTGGCGTCATTTGGCCGCTCCTGCAGGTAGTCGTGCAGCAGCTTGCTGACAATGTCCACGACCGGTCCGCGCACCTCGCTGGACACCAGCTTGTCCTTGGTCTGGCTTGAAAACTTGGGCTCGGGCACCTTCACACTCAGCACGCAGCACAGGCCTTCGCGCATGTCGTCGCCGGTGACCTCAACCTTGGCCTTCTTGGCCAGCTCGCTGTCGTCGATGTACTTGTTGATGACCCGCGTCATCGCGGCGCGCAGGCCGGTCAGGTGGGTGCCGCCGTCGCGCTGCGGAATGTTGTTGGTGAAGCACAGCACCTGCTCGCTGTAGCCGCTGTTCCACTGCATCGCGACTTCGACACCGATGTTGGTGCCCTGGTCGCTCTGGCGGTCGCCCATGGCGGCGAATACATTCGGGTGCAAAACGGTCTTGCCCTTGTTGATGAAGGCCACAAAGCCTTTGACGCCATCGGCGCCGGCAAAGTCGTCCTCCTTGCCGGTGCGCTCGTCCTTCAGCCGAATCCGCACGCCGTTGTTCAGAAAGCTCAGCTCGCGCAGGCGCTTGCTCAGGATTTCATAATGAAAGTCATTGTTTTCCTTAAAAATGTCGGTGTCAGGCAGGAAATGAACCTCGGTGCCGCGCTTGTCGGTCGGGCCCAGCACCTTCATCGGCGAAACCTCGACGCCATTGACCGATTCCAGAATGCGGTTTTGCACAAAGCCCCTGGAGAACTCCATGACATGCACCTTGCCGTCGCGGCGGATCGTCAGGCGCAGCATTTTCGACAGCGCATTGACGCAGCTCACGCCCACGCCGTGCAGTCCCCCCGACACCTTGTAGCTGTTCTGGTTGAACTTGCCACCGGCATGCAGCTCGGTCAGGGCAATTTCAGCCGCCGAGCGCTTGGGTTCGTGCTTGTCATCCATCTTCAGGCCGGTCGGAATCCCCCGGCCGTTGTCGACCACGCTGACCGAGTTGTCGGTGTGGATGGTCACCAGGATGTCATCGCAGTGGCCCGCGAGCGACTCGTCAATCGAGTTGTCCACCACCTCGAACACCAGATGGTGCAGCCCGGTGCCGTCCGAGGTATCGCCGATGTACATGCCGGGCCGCTTGCGCACGGCTTCCAGGCCTTCCAGTATCTGGATCGAACCTTCGCCGTAGGCTTCGGATGCGCCGGCCTGGTTGGTGTCGATCTTGGGCTGGAAATTGGAGCTTTCTTCGCCCGCCAACCCGTCAGAGACGTGTACTTGATCAGCTTCGTTGATTTTGTTTTCTTCAGTCATGGCCAGCATTTCCCAATTTTTTCAATCTCTTGAATGACCAAACCCGCGGAATCTCGCGGGTCTGTCGTTGCATCAAGCGTTTTGCGCTTTGAATCGCCGTTAAATCCGCATCGGCATTACCACATACTTGAAGGCGGCGTTGTCGGGGATGGTCAGCAGGGCAGAGCTGTTGGAGTCCGCCAGCTCGATCTTCACCATGTCCTGGCTCATGTTGGCCAGTGCATCGATGAGGTAGGTCACGTTAAAACCGATTTCGATGGCGTCGCCGCCGTAGTCGATGTCAAGCTCATCGACCGCTTCCTCCTGCTCGGCATTGTTGGACGCCACACGCAGAGTCCCGGGTTCGATGTTCAGGCGCACGCCCTTGAACTTTTCGCTGGTCAGAATGGCGGTGCGCTGCAGGCTGGCAAGCAGCGGCGCGCGTCCGAGCGTGATGATGTTCTTGTGGTTCTTCGGGATCACCCGGTTGTAGTCGGGAAACTTGCCCTCGACCAGCTTGGTGACGAATTCCATGCCTTCAAAGCTGAATTTGGCCTGGTTGCCGGCAAACTGCATCTCGATGGCGCCCTCCTTGTCGCTGAGCAGGCGCTGCATTTCAAGCACCGTCTTGCGCGGCAAAATCACTTCCTGCTTGGGCACTTCGACATCCAGCATGGCCGATGAAAATGCCAGCCGGTGGCCGTCGGTGGCCACCAGGCTGAGCTGCTTGCCTTCGGCTACGAACAAAATGCCATTGAGGTAGTAGCGAATGTCATGCACCGCCATCGCAAACGACACCTGGTTCAGCAGTTCCTTCAGCACTTTTTGCGGCACCGAGAACACCGGCCCGAAGCTGGCAGCTTCCTGCACCAGCGGAAAGTCTTCGGCCGGCAGGGTCTGCAGCGTGAAGCGGCTCTTGCCGCCTTTCAGGATCAGCTTGTTCTGGCTTGACTCGAGCGAGACGGTCTGGTCGCTCGGCATGGAGCGCAGCACATCGATCAATTTGCGGGCGCCCACCGTGGTGGTGAAATCGCCCTCGTCGCCATCCAGCTCGGCAGTGGTGCGAATCTGGATTTCCAGGTCACTGGTGGTCAGCTGCAACTGCGCGCCTGTCTTGCGAATCAGCACATTGGCCAGAATCGGCAGGGTGTGCCTGCGCTCCACAATGCCGGCTACCAGTTGCAATACGCCTAGAAATTTATCTTGGGTGGCTTTCAAAACAATCATGTTTTCCTCTGTCTTTATCTTTAATTCAATTCTGCAACGGCAGTAAAGGCGCGCTTTCTGTGGACAACCTCGATTTTCCCTTATTGATTACAGCTCTTCAGGCTTGCTTGATCAGTGTTGAAGCCGTGTGGCGGCTTGCCTGTCAAGCATGACCAACTTTCCATTGTCATCTGCTTCCGTGAATAAGTAGTGCGTTGTGCAAAAGTTGTCCACAGATTTAAACTTGATTGGCTGGCAGTGCCCAATGTAACCATGCGCATGCTCAGCCTTTAAGAGTCTGCTCCAGCAGGTGCAGCTGGCGGTTGAGTTCAGTCATCAATTGACGCTCGGTGGCCATTTTGCGCACAGCGTGCAGCACGGTGGTGTGGTCGCGTCCGCCAAACAAGGCACCAATCTCGGGCAGGCTTTTTTGCGTCAGCTCCTTGGCCAGGTACATCGCGATCTGACGCGGCCGGGCAATGCTGGCGGGCCGTTTTTTGGAATACATGTCGGCCACCTTGATCTTGTAGAAATCGGCCACCGTCTTCTGGATGTTTTCCACTGAAATTTGCCGATTCTGAATCGACAGCAAATCGCGCAGAGCGTCCCGGACGAGCTGGATCGAGATTTCCTTGTGATTGAATCTGGAGTAGGCAAGGATTTTGCGCAGAGCGCCCTCCAGTTCGCGCACATTGGAGCGGACATTCTTGGCCACGAAAAACGCCACCTCTTCGGGCATGACGGCGCCTTCGACATCGGCCTTGCGGATCAGGATGGCGACGCGCATTTCCAGTTCGGGCGGCTCGATGGCGACCGTCAGGCCGGAATCAAAGCGCGATACCAGGCGCTCATGAATGTCGGTCAGGCCTTTTGGATAGGTATCGCTGGTCATCACAATGTGGGACTTCTTGGTCAGCAAGGCCTCAAAGGCATTGAAGAACTCTTCCTGGGTGCGGTCCTTGTTGGCGAGAAACTGCACATCGTCGATCAGCAGCAGATCGAGCAAGTGATAGCGCTCCTTGAAGTCGTCAAAAGTCTTGCGCTGGTAAGCCTTCACCACGTCCGACACAAACTGCTCCGCATGAATGTAGAGAACCCTGGCAGCCGGGTTGTCCTGCATCAGCTTGTTGCCGATGGCGTGCATCAGGTGCGTCTTGCCCAAACCGACCCCGCCATAAATGAACAGCGGGTTGTAAAGCTGCCCCAGGCTGGTGGCGACATGGAGCGCAGCGGCCCGGCCCATCCTGTTGGCAGTGCCTTCAATCAAGGTGTCAAAGGTCAAGGCGGAATTGAGCCGGTTCTTGAAAGGCGCGCCAGGCGCATCTTCGGACGTCGCAATCGTCGATGATTCCACGACCGCGGCTGTTCCTTCAAACTTGCGCACCATCGATTCCGACTTGGCAAACAACTCCCGAGGGGCGAGCGCCAATTCAATCGGGATTCTCTCACCTGAGACTTTTTCAAGCAATGCGGCAATCCGGGCCGCGTACTGTGCCCGAACCCAGTCCAGTTTGAAGCGATTTCCGACCTGAACCGTTGCCTTTGACAAGTCAGGCTCAACAGTTACAACCAGGGGACGGATCCAGGTATTGAACTGCTGCTCAGGCAATTCCTGAGCCAGATGATCAACACAAATTTGCCACAAGCCACTGCTTGGGCCAGGCACAAACACCTCGCTCATAACGGGTTTTGTCCGTGATGCAAATGCAAAACGGCGTCTGCCAGCTTGTGGATATTGTTAATTTTAAGCACCGGCAATTGTAGTCTTGGAGCCTAGTTATCCACAAATTTGACTCCTTTTCAAAGGCTGGAATTTAAAGAATTGATAAAAAATAGAGGGGGAATATTTCATATTACGAAATAATATGGCTTATTTATTGCACTGCCAACCTCGCTTTCCACCTCTGAGTTCTGCTTGCCAGCAGGCTCATTTCGAGGGGAAATCCAGACTTATCCCTGGGGACAAACCTGGGGATAAGTTTTTAATAACTTGTGACTTATCCACAGACTTTGGCAAAACCCTAAAGTTGTTCACATTTCATACACAAGTTCAAGGGTTTTAATCACAGGGTTATACAGTTGTCAAGCCATTGATTCTTAACAACAAATTGGGCTTATCCACAGAAAATTGCCTGCTTTACTACTACTACTAATTTGAATTAAAGAATAGATATAAAGATAGGGGATAACTTTTTTGTCCAAAATGGAAAGGTTCGCGCTTGAATGCTGTTCATCAGTTCCCTAGCACCGTCAGCCTGTCGATGACGACCAGGAACGCCAGAATTTCGTTGGCTGGCTTTTGAAGAGTTCTGTCGGGCTGTTTTTGAAATCAACGAGAAATCTGTGATAATCACGGGTTTTCCCGATTCGTAGCGGCTTGAGGCTGCCTGCGCAGTTTTTGACTCTGATGTCCTAGCGGGATTCATTGTCCAAGGCACCGCAGACGTGTTGCCGGTTGTTGAGACTTGCCAGATTGGCGGTGGTTTCGTACAGCCACCAAGATCATTCGAATCGCCAAATGAAGCTTCACAGCTGACAGCCCAGTAACAAGCCCGTCAGGGCCCCGTAGGATTTATCATGAAACGCACATACCAGCCTTCCAAAGTCAAGCGCGCCCGTACACACGGTTTTCTCACGCGCATGAAAACACGCGGTGGCCGCGCAGTCATTGCAGCCCGTCGTGCCAAAGGCCGCAAGCGTCTTGCCGTCTGAAGGCTCTAAAAATTCCCTGCTGATTTTCTTGACTTGCTGCTCTTGAGCTGATGTTGGGCGAAAGTGCAGCGGCTTAAAACCCGAGTTCAGTTTCAGGCGGTACTCGCTGGACGCATCGTTGCCAAGACGCCGCATTTCGCCTTGCACCGACAAGCGCTGGACATCCAGCCTGCCAGCGCCCACTCACCCAGGCCGGTTGATGCACCTGCCTTGTTTCGTGAGCAGGACATGTGGATGGGCGCAATGGTTCCCAAACGCTGGGCCAAGCGGGCTGTCACGCGCAACGCCATCAAAAGGCAGATATACACCGTGAGTTCTTCTTTTTCTCACCAGTATTCGCAGGCGGCATTCGTGGTGCGCCTGCGCAGCAGTTTCTCCCGATCGGATTTTTTCAGCCCCAGCTCCGAGCAGCTCAAGCAGGCGGTGCGTGCTGAAATCCAGGCCCTGATGGAGGCAGGAGCGAAAGCGTCATGAGCCCGGTTATTGCGGCCTTGGCGCGCTTGCCCAGAACTGCCCTGATGGGCCTGGTGAAGGCTTACCGTTTGCTGATCAGTCCTGCGCTGGGTTCGAACTGCCGGTTTGAGCCGAGTTGCTCTGCTTACTCGCTTCAGGCGCTGGAGCAGCACGGCGCGGCCATGGGAAGCTATCTCACGCTGCGCCGGTTGGTGCGCTGCCAGCCTTGGTGTGAAGGCGGACATGATCCCGTGCCACCACCGAATCGAGCTTCTTTTTTCAGCCGCCTGCTCAAGCCCGCGGTTTCCATCTCTTCTAAAAAGACGCCGTCATGAACGACATCCGCCGTACCGTTTTGTGGGTGATATTTGGCTTTTCCATGGTCTTGTTATGGGATCAGTGGCAGGTCTTCAATGGTCATAAAGCAACTTTTTTCCCCTCCAGCACACAAACCGCAAAGGTGTCTGGCGTCAGCCCAGCCTCTGGCAGTGGCAGTGGTGCAGTGCCCTCCCCTGCCCCCAGTCTGACGCCGGGTTCGCCAGCTGCTGTGCCGGCGGGTGCGCCGTCAGTCGCACCCGCCGCAGCCAAAGAGCGCGTCGTCATCAACACCGATGTGCTGTCCTTGACCTTTGACACCGAGGGCGGGACCCTGGTTCACAGCGCCTTTGTCAAGTACAAGGACATGACTGACAAGGATCAGGGATTTGTCTTGCTGGACGAGAGCAGCAACCGCGTTTATCTGGCGCAGACCGGCCTGGTGGCGGGCAGCGCGGGCGGTATGTTCCCGACCCATAAAACACTGATGGCGCTGCTGCCCGGCGACCGTGCGCTCAAGGACGGGCAAGATGAGCTGCAGCTCAGGTTCGAGTCGGCCGACGTGGGCGGCGTCAAGCTGGTCAAGACCTATACCGTCAGGCGCGGCGCCTACGACCTGGCGGTGCGCCATGAAGTCATCAACACCGGCACCGCGCCAGTGGCGCCGCAGCTCTACCTGCAGCTGGTGCGCGACGGCAACAAGCCGCCCGGCGAATCCTCGTTCTACTCAACCTTCACCGGCCCGGCGATCTACACCGAAGCCAAGAAGTACCAGAAAGTCGAATTCAAGGACATCGAGAACAACAAGGTCGATGTTGAAAAGCAGGCGACCAACGGCTATGTGGCCATGGTGCAGCATTATTTTGCCTCCGCGTGGATTTTGCCCGATGGCCTGAAGCGCGACCTGTTCCTGCGCAAGGTCGATAACAACCTGTACTCCGTGGGCATGCTCACACCGCTGGAGCCGATTGCACCTGGCGCCAGCAAGGCGGTGGATTCCAAATTTTTCGTCGGTCCGCAGGAAGAAAAAGTCCTCGAATCGCTGGCGCCCGGCCTGGAGCTGGTGAAGGACTACGGCTGGCTGACAATCCTGGCCAAGCCGCTCTATTGGCTGCTCGACAAGCTGCACAGCTTCATCCAGAACTGGGGCTGGTCCATCGTGGCGCTGGTGCTGCTGCTGAAAATCGCTTTCTACTGGCTCAACGCCAAGGCGTATGCCAGCATGGCCAAGATGAAGGCGATCAACCCAAAGATCACCGAGATGCGCGAGCGCCTGAAGGACAAGCCGCAGGAAATGCAGCAGGCGATGATGAAAATCTACCGCGAGGAAAAAGTCAACCCGATGGGCGGCTGCTTCCCGATCATGGTCCAGATTCCGGTGTTCATTGCCCTCTATTGGGTGCTGCTGTCCAGCGTCGAGATGCGCGGCGCGCCCTGGATCTTGTGGATCAGGGACTTGTCCTCGCCT
The DNA here is from genome assembly GCA_028291905.1 of Polaromonas sp. GTDB lineage: Bacteria > Pseudomonadota > Gammaproteobacteria > Burkholderiales > Burkholderiaceae_C > Polaromonas. The sequence continues at coordinate 11,253 of JAQGNK010000502.1, read as the reverse complement.
GATCCCTACTTCATCCTGCCTGTCGTGATGGCCCTGACGACCATGCTGCAGACCGCCCTGAACCCCGCGCCGCCCGATCCGATGCAGGCCAAGCTGATGTGGTTCATGCCGCTGATATTCAGTGTGATGTTCTTCTTCTTCCCGGCCGGCCTGGTGCTGTACTGGATCACCAACAACATCCTGTCGATTGCCCAGCAGTGGGTCATCAACACGCGGATGGGCGTGCCGCCGCAGTTCAACCTGCCGAAGTTCGGGTAATCAAAAAGGGCCGCTCAAGCGGCCCTTCAACATGGGGCCTTCATGCTGCTGTCCCGCCATCATCAGCCTATCGTTGCGATTGCCACCGCGCCCGGACGCGGCGCGGTAGGCATCGTCCGCGTGTCCGGGCGGCAGATCGCGCCGGTCATCCAAGGCGTCTGCGGCCGCGCGCTGCTGCCCCGCCAGGCGACTTACCTGCCCTTTCGCGATGCCCAGGGGCAGGTCATCGACCAGGGCCTGGCGATTTTTTTCCCCGCCCCGCATTCCTACACCGGCGAGGACGTGCTGGAGCTGCAGGCCCACGGCGGTCCGGTGGTGCTGCAGCTGCTGCTGGCGCGCTGCCTTGAAGCCGGCGCCGCGCCCGACCCGGTGACCGGCCGGCCAGGGCTGCCCGGGCTGCGGGTGGCGGCGCCCGGCGAATTCACCGAGCGCGCTTTCCTCAATGACAAGATCGACCTGGCGCAGGCCGAGGCGATTGCCGACCTGATCGATGCCAGCACCGAAACGGCGGCGCGTTCGGCGGCGCGCTCGATGTCGGGCGAGTTTTCCCAGGCCATCCACCAGCTGCTGGAGCAACTGGTCCACTTGCGGATGCTGGTGGAGGCGACGCTGGACTTCCCCGAGGAAGACATTGATTTCCTGCAGCAGGCCGATGCGCGGGGCCAGCTGCAGCGCCTGCAGGGCACGCTGGCGTCCGTGATGCAGCGCGCCAGCCAGGGCGCGCTGCTGCGCGAAGGCATCAAGGTGGTGATTGCCGGGCAGCCCAATGTGGGCAAGAGCTCGCTGCTCAACGCGCTGGCCGGCGCCGAGCTGGCCATCGTCACGCCGATAGCCGGCACCACCCGCGACAAGGTGTCGCAGCTGATCCAGATCGAGGGCGTGCCGCTGCACATCGTCGATACCGCCGGCTTGCGCGAGGCGCTTGACGAGGTCGAGAAGATCGGCATCGAGCGCGCCTGGACAGAGATTGAAAATGCCGATGCCGTGCTGTTCCTGCATGACCTGCTCCAGCATGATGACCCGTCCGCTTCACCGGCCACGGCTCACTACCTGGCGCAAGACGAGCGCCTGGCCAGGCTGCTGGCGCTCAAGCTGCCTGCCCACACCCCCATTATCGACATCTGGAACAAGTCCGACCTAGCCGCCGGCCACCAGCTGGCGCAGGTGGCCGGCGGCGTGCTGATTTCCGCCAAGACCGGCTCCGGCCTGCAAGCACTGCGCGAAAAACTGCTGCAGGTCGTGGGCTGGCAGGCTGCGCCCGAAGGCGTTTTCATGGCGCGCGAACGCCACATCAGGGCGCTGCAGGGCGTGCAGGCGCAACTGCAGGCGGCCTGCGAGCAGCTGGATGCGGCCCAGCCAGCACTCGACTTGCTAGCGGAAGATTTGCGCCAGGCGCAGCTGCACCTGGGCTCGATCACTGGCGCCTTCAGCGCCGACGACCTGCTGGGCGAGATTTTTTCCCGCTTCTGCATTGGAAAGTAAGGTTTCCGTGGACTGCCCGCGTGAAGAGGCAGAGGCCACCGCTGCGCTGCGCCGCTTCAGACCGACTTCAGTCATGGAGCGGAATCAGCCTGGCTTGCAACCGCTGCAGTCAGCAATATGCTATTAAATATATAGCTGCCTGCACAAGCATTTCCTGCGCTGCAGCCTTGTTTCATTTAATTCGGCGGTTGCAGGTCGGCGCGAAGCCGCTTTGTCAATGCAGGTGCGGCGAAAGAGCCGGCCAACCCCTTGCTGCCCCGCTCGGGCGTCAGCCAGAATGAAGTTGACCTGACATTCAACAGTCGCAGCCCGGTCGGCGATTTGCTACGAAATCAATAGCTTCCTGCGGAGTCACCGCCTGCGCTGTAGCGGTTTTTTATGCCCAAGCAGGGATGCAGTGCCGTGGGCAGGTGGTTGATTCAGGAATTCAGCGCCGGCCTTTGCCGTGCATGAAAGCCACCCTCGCCGTCATTGGCGCCATTGCCCCGGGCCTTGCCCGCCACTTCGCGCGCCTCGCCGGCCTGCACCAAGTGCAGCGTGCGCGTCGGGAAGGCAAAGCCCACGCCCAGCGCCGACAGCTCGCGCATCAGCTGCAGGTTGATGGCCTGCTGGGCGTCCATGTACAGGCCATAGCCGGGGTCCTTGACGGTATAGGCCACCTCGTAGTCGAGCAAACTCTCGCCGAAGCCCTGGAAATGCGCCCGGTCAAAGCGCAGTTTGTCATTCGACTCGACCAGCCGCTTGACGATGGCCGGAATCGCGCCTGCCTGCTCGGGCGTGGCGTCGTAGGTCACGCCGAACTTGAAGACGATGCGGCGCTCTTCCATGCGCTTGTAGTTTTTCACCACCTGTTTGAGCAGATCGGTGTTGCTGATGATGATCTGCTCGCCCGTCAGGCTGCGGATGCGGGTGGTCTTCAGGCCGATGTACTGCACCGTGCCTGAAAGCTCGCCAATGCCGATGGCGTCGCCGACCTCGAATGGCTTGTCCACCGCAATCGACAGCGAGGCGAACAGGTCGCCCAGGATGTTCTGCATCGCCAGCGCCACCGCGATGCCGCCCACGCCCAGGCTGGCGACGAAGGCAGTGATGTTCACCCCGACGTTGGACAGCACCGCCAGCAGCACCACCGTCCAGAGCATGGTGCGCAGCAGCCATGACATCAGGGTGGCCGAGGCGCTGACCTGCGTCATGCCGCTGGAGGCATGGCGCTCCTGGTAGCGCCGCAGGCCGATACTGATCGCCTGCGTGAGCCACAGGCCCAGCTGCAGCGCCACGGCGACGAACCAAAGCTGGCTGACGCGGGCGTTCCAGCGGTCGTTCAAATCCAGCAGGCCCAGGCCAATCAGCAGCGCGGCCATCAACAGCAGCCAGCGGTTGGTGCTGCTGAGCACCTCGACCACGGTGTCATCGACCCGGTTGGTGGTGCGCACCGCTATCTTTTTCATTCGGCCCACTGCAAAGCGCAGGGCCATGGTCATCACCAGGTAGGACACCACCATGGCGGCGATGGCCAGCGCCACGCTGGGCAGCGACAAGCCGAAAATCAATTCCGTCTGAAACCAGTCAACAAAATCATTCATCCGCAAACACCTTCAGCAAAAATTAAGCATCGCGGGTAAACCCGCGTTCGCCGAAACATGTCCACCGATTGAACCCATGCGCGGAAGCGGCAATGTCCGACAAAACAGCAGGGCCAAGTTTTGAAGAATCAATCGGCAAGCGGCCCAGGGCGCTTTAGCTGGCGAGAGCTGGCCTGGCCTGCGGGCTTTCATCCAGGCTGATTTTTTCAGGGAGAAGCATCATGGAATCCAACAAGCGGCCGCTGGCCGTGGTCACCGGCGCCTCGTCCGGTATTGGCTACCATCTGGCGAAAAACTGCGCCATGCATGGCTTTGACCTCTTGATTGCCGCCGACCAGCCGCTGGCGCAGGCTGCCGCCGATTTCCAGGCCTATGGTGCGCAGGTGCAGGCGGTGCAGATTGACCTGGCCGGACGCGACGGCGTGGACCAGCTCTGCGCGGCGGTCGGCGGACGCCCGGTCGGGGCGGTGCTGGCCAATGCCGGACATGGGCTGGGCAAGAGTTTTATGGCGCAGGACTTCGACGAGGTCCAGCATGTCATCGACACCAACATCACCGGCACGATCTACCTGCTGCACCGGCTGGTGCCGGGCATGCTGGCGCAGCGCCGGGGCCGTGTGCTCATCACCGGCTCGATAGCCGGCTTCATGCCCGGCGCGTTCCAGGCGGTGTACAACGGCTCGAAAGCGTTTGTCGATTCATTCGCGGCGGCGCTGCGCAATGAACTCAAGGACAGCGGCGTGACGGTGACCTGCCTGATGCCAGGCCCGACCGACACAGAATTCTTTGCCCGCGCCGGCATGCTGGACACCGATGTCGGCACGGATCACAAAGCCATGTCCGACCCGGCCGAGGTCGCCAAAATCGGCTTCGAGGCCATGATGGGCGGCGAGGCCGATGTGGTGGCCGGGCTCAGGAACAAGCTGCAGGCGGCGATGGCCAAGGTGCTGCCCTCGCAGCTGGTGGCCGAGCAGCACCGCAAGCTGGCCGAACCGGGCACGGCCGACAAGGCGTCCTGACCTGTTTGCAGCGTGATAGCAGAACCGGTTGAGTGCTTGAAGTTGCGAAAACGGATTGACAGCGCTGAATGCTTTGAGTCATCTAGCCGCCGCAATCCCAGATTTCGTGTTTTTATAGCCTGTGGATAACCCACGCCGGCAAGCTGAAAATATTGAAATATTTAAGAAAAATAGCCCGCCAGCGCATGCAGAACATGCGCCTGCAGCTATCAAAAAAGTAGTGAATCACGCCCTCAGGGCGATTGCCGTTCGGCCTCGGTGTTGATTTCCTGCTCGGCGAATTCCGTCAGCCGCTTGTCGCTGAGCTTTTGCTCCTCCAGCGTTTGCCGCAGCAGCTCGGCCGCTTCGCCGAAACCCAGGTGGTCGGCAAAGGTGGCCAGCGTGCCGCACGAGGCCATCTGGTAGTGGTTCATCTTTTGCACCTGGGCCACCAGCGCGGCGTCGCGCACCGGGCCCTTGTCCACCGCGTCGATGGCTTCGCGGGTTTCCTCGACCAGGCCTTCCATGGCGGCGCACTTGACGCGCTTGAGCTTGAGGTCATACACGTCGATGATGCGGTCGATGCGTTCGAGCTGGATTTGCGTGTCCTCGACGCCGCTCTTGAAGAGATTGGCCAGTTCGGCATGCTGGGCCGAGCGCGCCACTTTGGGCACGGCCTTGGTCAGCTGCTTTTCGGCGTTGTAGAGGTCAGACAGCTCGTGGATGAACAGGTCGTTCATGGTCTTGATGGTCATGGGGCAGTCCTTTCCTGAAAAGGGTGGGTGAAAAGCCAGAAGATTAAAAAGCCGGCCCGGCACTTTCTGTAGGACGGTTTCCAGCGCGGTTGTGGCGCGATCAAGTACGGCGCCAGCGCGGGTCCCGGCTGCATGCCGGCGCGCCGGGCGATGCGGCTTTGTCCGACAGCGCCGGATGGTTGGTGTGCTGAAAATGTCCACCTGCGGCAGGCGCCGGCCCTGGCTGGAACGTCGCTTCCGGCGGGGCATGCTGTCCAGGAGGCATGCGTTTACCCACCTCTCAAGGAGACCATGATGACCAGCAAGCACAAGCAGGCCGGCCAGCAGGAGCCCCGCACCGGCAAGGTCGAGAACGACAGCAACAAATGGGCGAGCAAAAACCGACCCAGAAAACGAAGGCCGGCGCACGCCCGAAAGTCGCCATGACCAGGACACGCAGGTGGGCAGCACCCACCAGGTCAGGTCGCGCAAGGGCGGCGCGGGCGGCGGCGGAAGTGGCAGCAGCTGGCACTGAAGGCCGGCAACTTAAGGGCTCTGGCCGATGCTGCGCTCGCGTGCCCATCAGCCTTGGCACTCAGGACCGAATTTATTGATGAAAGAGCCTGTGGCGCATGCGCCATATGCGCAGGCAGCTATTAAAAAACTAGCGCTTTCCAAACCGCCGCTAGACGCCACGCGCCAATGCGGCTGTCGGCCGGGTCCAAGCTCCAAAAGCTGTCAAGCTACGTTTCGGCTGTTGACAGGCGTTACAAAGTTGGCATATCGGCCAGTCCTCTCCTGGCTTTCAAGCTCCTTTCAGAGCTGCCGCCACGGCAAAAACCGCCGTCAACAGGCGGTGGTGCATCGGCTTACAGACTTCACATAACCGACACCTGCGTTCGTGCGCCTTGCGGGAAGATGAATCCTTTTCCACCACAGGAACTTCAATGCATGGTTTGAACAAGTCGGCAAGGCTTGCAAAGTCTCCCTTTCATGCCCTGGTGCGCGAGCCGCGCTTTTTGCGGGCCATGGCCTCTTTGCTGGTGCTGACCACGGGTATTGTCTGGGCCGCCTCTTCATCGCATGCGGGTGGGCTGGTGCTCGACAGCGCCCTGCGCAACGGCATGGGCTTGAACATTGCCGCTGGCCCGGCTCTGGGCGCCGGCGTCGGGTCTTCGGTAGGCGCTGGCGTGGGAAGCAATGCCGGCGGCAGCGCGGGCACCGGTGCCAATGTGGGCAGTGTCCGCGGCAATGTGGCGCCTGAACAGCCCCTTCCCTACACGGGCAGGACGGCTGACGATGCGAATGGCCAGGGTGCTGGCGCAGGCAGCCCTTCCGCTGCTGGCCGTACGGCGGGCAGTGTCCGCAGCATGGGCAATGGCGCAGGCACAGGCATGCAAGGCGGCGGCGGCGCGCTCATCGACGGCCGCAGTGGCGCCGCGCCGCAGACCGGCTCAGCTGTCGGCGCGGGCGCAAGAGCCGTCATCCCCACGCGCTGAGTCCGTTTCCACAACTCGGGAACTGCACCAGGCAGCGCTTGCAGCCCGATGTTTTCAAGGCAGGCCTTGCGAAGGCGCACAGCAAAGCCGCCTGCGTGGTTCAACGCGGGCGGCTTTCTTTCTGAACGCATCTATTGCAGCTCTAAAAGAGGCTCTGGCGCACATGAATCATGCGCCAACAGCTATCAAAAAAAGAGCAGATCGGCAGCCTGAATTTTGCGCGGCAGAGGCGGGCGAACTGAGCCCGATGGCATTCTGGGCCGGACCGGCGCCCGTGCTATTTGTCGGGCAGCTCGATCTTGACTTCGAGCACATCGAGGTTCTCCTGCCGGTCCAGGCTGAGCTTGATGTCGTCGGGGTTGATGTGGATGTATTTGGCGATGACGGCGATCAGGTCGCGCTGCAGCGCCGGCAGGTAATCGGGTTCATGGCTGTTGCGGCCCGAACGCTCGTGCGCCAGGATGATCTGCAGCCGCTCCTTGGCAACGCTAGCCGTTTTTTTCTTTTCGCCGAGCAGGAAGGAGAAAAATGAGGCCATGGCTTTTTATTTTCCTCCAAACAGGCGCTTGAAGAAACCGAGTTTCTGCGCATCGATGAAGCGCATCGGCTTGTCCTCGCCGAGGAAGCGGTCAATCACGTCCTTGTACGCCTCCGACACATCGCTGCCCTGCATGTGCACGGCCGGCACGCCCTGGTTGGAGGCCTGCAGCACGGTTTCGGACTCGGGAATCACGCCGATCAGCTTGATGCGCAAGATGTCCTGGATGTCCTCGAGCGACAGCATCTGGCCCTGATCGACCCGGCTCGGGTTGTAGCGGGTGATGAGCAGGTGTTCCTTGATCGGCTCGCCGCCGTCGATGGCGCGCTGGGTCTTGCTCGAAAGTATGCCCAGGATGCGGTCGGAGTCGCGCACCGAGGAGACTTCCGGGTTGGTCACCACCACCGCTTCGTCGGCGAAATGCATGGCCATCAGCGCGCCGGTTTCGATGCCGGCGGGCGAGTCGCAGACGATGTATTCAAAATCCATCGCCGCGAGGTCGTCGAGGACTTTTTTGACGCCCTCCATGGTCAGCGCGTCCTTGTCGCGGGTCTGCGAGGCGGCCAGCACGTACAGGTCGGGGCACTGCTTGTCCTTGATGAGCGCCTGGTTCAGGGTCGCCTCGCCCTGGATCACATTGATCAGGTCATACACCACGCGGCGCTCGCAGCCCATGATCAGGTCCAGGTTGCGCAGGCCGACGTCGAAGTCGATCACGGCAGTCTTGTGGCCGCGCAGGGCCAGGCCCGTCGAGAAGCTGGCGCTGGTGGTGGTTTTGCCGACGCCGCCCTTGCCGGAGGTAACCACAATGATTTTTGCCATTCGAAAAAGTCCTTTGAAAACGGTAGATAAGTCAGTCGTTAGTCGTCAGCCAGGTCACCGGGCGGCCAAGTAGCAGGATCATGCATCAAAGCGTACCCGACAGGTAAATGAAATCGCGTGCCCGACGCCGGGCGGGTGCTGGGGTGGCAAGCCATGTTCAGTGCATCGCGGTCATGACCAGCTTGTCGCCCTCGGGGCCGTTGACCAGCCGCACCTGCGTCGGGTGGCCGGCTACGCCCGGCGGCAGCGGGTTTTCGCTGGTGCGGTAGATGCCGGCAATCGACACCAGCTCGGCCTCCAGCGCCAGCGCGAAGATGCGCGCCTCGGTGTTGCCGCGCGCCCCGGCGATGGCCCGGCCGCGCAGCGGCGCATAGACATGGATGTGGCCGTCGGCGATGACTTCGGCGCCGGCATTGACCATGGCCAGCACCACCAGGTCGCGCCCGCGCGCATAGACCTGCTGGCCCGAGCGCAAGGGCTTGTCCACCACCAGCGCGCCCAGCGGCGCCGCATGGACCTGTTGCTGCTGCTGGTTCGCCGGCGCCGTCTGCTCGGCGGAGGCTGCCGGCCGGGGCGTCAGCAGATGGGCATCGTTGCCCAGCAGCAGGCCGGCGCGCTGGGCGGCGGCTGTCTGCTCGGCATTGCCGCCCTTGATGGCAATCGGCGCCAGCCGGAAACTGCGCAGCAGGGCAATCAAGGCGGCAAAGTCGATGTCGGTGGCACCAGCCTGGCCTGCGGCCTGCAGCGGCGTCAGGTCGATGACCAGCGCGTCCTGGTCGAAAAAATCAGGAATGTCGCCAAAGCGCTGCGTCATGTCGCGCGTGACGGCCGCCAGGTCGGCTGACTTGAGCAGCAGCGCCACCAGCGGGAGGTTGGCGCTCTTGATTTCAAAGGAAGAGGGAGTGGCAACAGTCATGGGCGTACAAGGCTCGGTAAGCTGAAGGAGCAGAAGGCGGCAGGCGCCACCGAAGTGGCCATGCCCATGCTGGCGGAACAGGCAGCGAGAACGCCGACCAGGCCTCTCGGATTGTGCAAGGCGGCAGGCGCCGGCGCCTGAAACCTCGCCGTGGGCAAAGGCCCCTGTCGGGTGCTGGCAAGCATCCGGCCCGCAGGATGACTCAGCACTTGTTCAGCGTCAGGCATTGAATGCATGCAGATTGCGCCCATCTGGAAATGTTGACAACAAAAACGGCCATTATCCCGGAACTTGATGAACTTCCTGAAGCTCTTGCTGCTGAGCGCGCTGCTCACCGGCTACATCGCGATTCGCCTGATTCCGGGCCTGGCGGCGTTCCCGGCGGCCCAGCTTTTGCTCGCCGGCATGCTGCTGGTGTGCGCGCTGGCCGTGCCGCTGGGGCTGATGGCGCGCGGACTGGCCCGGCCGCCGCTGGCCGACCGGTTGAGCTGGCTCGGCCTGCTGTGCATGGGGCTAGGGTCGTCGCTGCTGGTGCTGACGCTGCTGCGCGATGCGCTCTCCGGCCTGCTCTGGCTGGCCAGCGTGGCGGCGCCCGGCCGGCTGCCGCTGCAGGCCTGGCAAGGCGCCTCGGCCCAGGCCGTGCCCTTGCTGGCGGGCCTGGCCAGCCTTTTGGGTTTCTGGAACGCCCGGCGCACCGCGTCGGTGGTGCGGGTCGATGTGCCGATCAAGGACTTGCCCGCCGCCTGGCACGGCTTCACCGTCGCGCAGATCAGCGACATCCATGTCGGGCCCACCATCAAGCGCCACTATGTGCGGCGCATCGTCGAGCGGGTCAACCGGCTCCAGGCCGACGTGGTGGCGGTGACCGGCGACCTGGTCGATGGCGGGGTGCGGGAGCTGGCCGCGCATGTGGCGCCGCTGGCCGACCTGCGCTCGCGCCACGGCAGCTATTTCGTCACCGGCAACCACGAGTACTACGCCGGCGCCCATGCCTGGATCGCCGAAGTGCGGCGGCTGGGGCTGACGGTGCTGCTCAACGAGCATGTGGTGTTCTCGCGCCCGGATGCGAACGGCGAGGCGGGCAGGCCGCTGGTGCTGGCCGGCGTGACCGATTTCAATGCCGGCCATTTCGATGCGTCGCACCAGAGCGACCCGGCTGCCGCGCTGCGGGGCGCGCCGCCGGATGCGGTGCGGCTGCTGCTGGCGCACCAGCCGCGCAGCGCCGCCGCCGCCGCCGAGGCCGGCTTTGACCTGCAGATTTCCGGCCATACCCACGGCGGGCAGTTCTACCCCTGGAACCTGTTCGTGCGGTTCCAGCAGCCGTTCACCGCCGGCCTGCGCAAATGGGGCGACCTGTGGGTCTATACCAGCCGGGGCACCGGCTACTGGGGGCCGCCCAACCGCTTCGGCGCGCCGTCCGAGATCACGCATCTGCGCTTGGTGACGGCCTGAAGCGATTGGGTTTGAAACAGCGCTTGAGCATCACATGACCTGATTGGGCAGGTGTCTCATGCGTTTATCCCCCGCGTCATCCCGCGAAGGCGGGTAGCCAGTGCCTCATGCCCAGCTCCGGCTGGATGCCCGCCTTTGCGGGAGTGACCGCCTTTGGTATCTGACGCAGGCAGCTACTCAGATTAAATAGGCCTCCAGCGCACGCATAGCCTGCGCAATAAGCTATTAATTCAGTAGCAAAAACTGCCAGGCCTGCTGAATGTTGTGATTGAAGGCCAGGCTGCCGGCGGGCCTGGCGTCAAACAAAACTTTCATGCCGCCCCATGCGCAAGGCCCGGATGCTGGGTAAAGTGGCCTTTTTGCCTGTCCTTAAAAACCGCTGCAGGAGACCCCTTCATGAAAACCGCTTTGAATCCCTTCAAGCAGGCGCTGGCCGACAAGCGCGCCCAGATCGGCCTGTGGCTCGGCCTGGCCGATGCCTACAGCGCCGAGATCTGCGCCGGCGCCGGCTTTGACTGGCTGCTGATCGACGGCGAGCATTCGCCCAACGGCCTGCGCAGCATCCTGGGCCAGCTGCAGGCGATGGCGCCTTATCCGGTGCACCCGATAGCGCGGGTGCCGGTGGGCCACGGCCACATCGGCACCACGCTGATCAAGCAGTACCTCGACCTGGGGGTGCAGACGCTCCTGGTGCCGATGGTCGATACCCCCGGGCAGGCCGCCGAGCTGGTGCGCGCCATGCGCTACCCGCCGCAGGGCATTCGCGGCATGGGCGGCGCCCGCGCCTCGGGCTGGGGCCGCAACCCGGCCTATGTGCATGAGGCCAATGACCAGGTCTGCCTGCTGGTGCAGGCCGAAACTGAAGCGGCGCTGAGCAACCTGGAGGCGATTGCCGCCACCGAAGGCGTCGATGGCGTGTTCATCGGTCCGGCCGACCTGTCGGCCTCGCTCGGCCATGTCGGCAACCCTGG
>JAQGNK010000213.1 GCA_028291905.1 Polaromonas sp. | reverse complement strand
CCCATTCGAGCGCGCCCTGGCGCAGGCGGCTGCGGCGGCTTTCCTGCATCACCAGCAGGAAGCCGTCGGTGCTTGCCGGGTCAATCAGGTATTCGATGGTGGCCACGATGCGGCCCGCGCCCGGCGGTACCGCCGCCACCGGCGCCTTGAATTCACGCGAGGGCGTCAGGTCTTCCTCGATGCTCAGGTCGCGCACCCAGTGCTGCGCCAGCAGCATGGTGAGGGTGCCGCTCACCGCCGCCACGCCCAGCGCCATTGGCACGCTGCCCACCGTGGCGACCTGGCCCCAGAGCGCCGCGCCCAGCGCGCTGGCGCCCATGATGCCCATCTGGTACATCGACATGCCGCGCGCCCGCACCCAGTCGGGCAGCGCCAGCTGGGCCGACACGCTGAGCGAATTGGCGCAGGTGATCCAGGCCATGCCGTTGAGCAGCATCGCCGGCACGGCAACCCAGGCATTCGGCGCAAAGGCCATGACCCCCGTGGACAGCGACTGCAGGATGACCGAGCGCAGCACCAGGGTGTCGCGGGTCATCATCTGGCGCAGGCGCGGCAGGTACAGCGCGGCCATGATGGCGCCCGAGCCCATGGCGGCCAGCAGCAGGGTGAAGGTGCCGGCATCGCCACCTCTCAAGCCGCGCGCCACCAGCGGCAGCAGTGCCAGCAGCGCGGTCGAGTGCAGGAAAAACAGCGCCACCCGCACCAGCACCGCCCGCATCCGGGACGACTGGCTGACGAACTGCAGCCCGACCCGCATGGCGCTGACCAGGCGTTCGCGGCCCAGCGGGCTGGGCACATGGTCGCGCCGCCAGCGCATGATGACAAAGCCCGAGATGATCGACAGCACCGCGTTGAGCACGAACACATACTCGGTGCCCGCGCTGGCGATCAGCGCACCGGCCAGCAGCGGGCCGACGATGCGCGAGGCATTCATGGAGATGCCGTTGAGCGCCAGCGCCGCCGGCAGTTGGCTGCGCGCCACCAGCTCGGGCACGATGGCGGCGAACACCGGCCAGCGCATCGCCAGGCCGATGCCGTTGGCAAAGGTCAGCGCCAGCAGCAGCGCCGGGGTCATGGCGCCCGCCATCACGGCAATGCACAGCAGCGTCGCCACGCCTGCGATCCAGAACTGCGTCATCATGAAATAGCGCCGCCGGTCCAGGATGTCGGCCAGCGCGCCGCTGGGCAGGCCCAGCAAAAACACCGGCAGCGTCGAGGCCGACTGCACCAGCGCCACCCAGAGCGGCGTGCTGGTCATCGAGGTCATCAGCCAGGCGGCGGCCACGTCGTTCATCCACATGCAGATGTTGGCCGCCAGCCAGACGCTCCACAGCATGCGGAACACCGGCCGCCTGAGCGGCCCCCAGGCCGAGAGGGATTCGGCCGCCAGTGGCTGCAGCGGCGGCGCCTGGGTTGAAGGCGTTTCCTCGGGCATTCAGTTCTGTTCCTGTGGTTGGAGGGCGGGTTGCAGTAGCGGGCCAGCCTGGATGCGGTACTGGGCGGGAGCGCCCTCGGGCAGTTTTTCCAGGTTCCAGAGCGTGTCGTGGAAAGCGGCCACGTTGGGCCGATGGGCAATCGACACCAGGCTGCCCTGCGCCTGGCGGGTGCTGGCGCGCAGCTTTTCATAGAGAATTTTCTCGGCCGCCTCGTCGAGCGCGCTGGTGGCCTCGTCGGCAAAGACCCAGCGCGGCTTTTTTAGCAGGACGCGGGCAATCGCCAGCCGCTGCTGCTCGCCGCCCGACAGCTTCTGGCTCCAGGCGTCTTCCTCGTCGAGCCGGCTGGTGAGCTGCGGCAGCAGCGCGTCGGTCAGCGCCGCTTTCAACGCTGCATCGTCGTAGCACGCCGCCGGCTCCGGGTAGGCCAGGGCATTGCGCAGGCTGCCGTCGGGAAAGTAGGGCCGCTGCGGAATGAACATGGCGCCGGCCGGCAGCTGCGTCTGGCCGGTGGCAAAAGGCCAGATGCCCGCCAGCGCCCGGAACAGCGTCGATTTGCCGCTGCCCGACGGCCCCTTGAGCAAGATGCTCTCGCCCGGCCCGGCCTGCAGCGACACGCCGCTGAGCAAGGTGGCGCCGGTCGGCAGCTTGAGCGACAAGTCCCTGACCGCCAGCGTGCCCGCTGGCAGCGGCTGCGCCTGATTTGCTACGGAATTAAGAGCTGACTGCGCACGTCCCTGCTGCGCCACGGCACTGATGTTGTCTTCAAAGCTGGTCAGCCGGTCGGTCGTGGCGCGCCACGCGGCTAGGGTGCTGTAGTTATCGACCAGCCAGCTCAGCGAATCCTGCACCCGCCCGAAGGCCGATGAAATCTGCATCAGCTGGCCTAGCTGGATGGCGCCGCTGAAAAAGCGCGGCGCCGCCACGATGAACGGAAACACCACCGCCGCCTGGCCGAAGAAGTTGGTGAACCAGACCAGGTTCTTCTGCTTTTTGATGAGCTGCAGGTAGTTGGCCAGCACGGCGGCAAAGCGCGTGTCCAGCTGCGCCCGCTCGACCGCCTCGCCCTTGTCCAGCGCGATGGACTCGCTGTATTCGCGCACCCGCACCATGTGGTGCCGAAAGTCCGCCTCGACCCGCTGCTGCTGGAAATTGAGCCTGATCTGCGGCCGGCCGATGTAGTGGGTGATGACGCTGCCGACGACGCAGTACAGCACCGCCATCCAGACCATGAAGCCCGGAATGGAGTAGCTGCTGCCATTGAGGGTGAAGGCGAAGGCGCCCGAGAGCGACCACAGGATGCCGACAAAGCTCACCAAGGTGACCACCGCGTTCAGCAGCCCCATGCTCAGCGAGATGCTGTAGGTGGTGAACAGGTTGATGTCTTCCTGGATCCGCTGGTCCGGGTTGTCGGGCGCGCCGCCGGCGCCGGTGAAGCGGGCGAGCTCCATCCGGTAGAACGCCTTGCCGGAGAGCCAGCGCTGCAGGTAGTGCTCCGTCATCCAGGCGCGCCAGCGCAGCT
>JAQGNK010000457.1 GCA_028291905.1 Polaromonas sp. | reverse complement strand
TGGTCCACCAGCGGATTCACGTTGGAATAAAAACCGTATTCCTGCGACGCAGCCTTGTTCCAGGCAGTGCGCGGCTCCTTGTCGGTGAAGCGGATCTTGACGATGCTCTTGCCGCTCTTGAAGCCGTATTTCCAGGGCAGCACCATGCGCACCGGCGCGCCGTTCTGGTTGGGCAGCACCTCGCCGTACATGCCAAAGGTCAGCAGCGCCAGCGGATGCATGGCTTCATCAAGCCGCAAGGCCTCGACGTAAGGCCAGTCCAGCACCCGCGAGCCGACGAAAGGCATGGTCTTGGGATCGGCCAGGGTGATGAACTCGACGTATTTGGCGCTGCCCAGCGGCTCGACTTTCTTGATCAGCTCCGACAGCGAATAACCGACCCACGGAATCACCATCGACCAGCCTTCGACACAGCGCAGGCGGTAAATGCGTTCTTCCTGCGGGCTGAGCTTGAGCAACTCTTCAAGTGTGAAGGTCTTCGGATTCTTGACCATCCCCTCGACCGCCACCGACCAGGGCTTGGTGACCAGCGTGTGGGCATTCTTAGCCGGATCGGCCTTGTCGGTGCCGAATTCGTAGTAGTTGTTGTAACTGGCCGCGTCCTTGTAGTCGGTGAGCTTTTCCATCGTCACCGCGCCGGGTACAGCAGACTTGCCACTGGCCAGGGCGGCCAGCTTGCCCGGTTTCTGGACGGTTTGCGCGAGTGCGTCACGGCCGGCCCAGCCGGCCAGCGCAGCGCCTGCGGTTCCGGTCGCCATCAGCTTGATCAGGTCGCGCCGGCTCTGGTAAATGCCCTGCGGCGTGATCTCGCTGGGAACCGCATGGTCGAATCCGCGGGCAGTGGTCTTGATGAGCATGGAGAAAATCCTTGAAATGATGTTTTGCTAGGCAGTAGTCGTAGTACGCACAGAATTCCCTCAAGGATTCAACGCCCCGCTACAAGGTGCCGTAGCTGTGCAGGCCCGACAGGAACATGTTGACGCCGAGAAAGGCAAAGGTGGTGACGCCCAGGCCTGCCAGCGCCCACCAGGCGGCCACCGTGCCGCGCAAACCCTTCATCAGCCGCATGTGCAGCCAGGCCGCATAGTTGAGCCAGACGATCAGCGCCCAGGTTTCCTTCGGATCCCAGCTCCAGTAGCCGCCCCAGGCTTCAGCCGCCCACAGAGCGCCCAGCACGGTGGCAATCGTGAAGAAGGCAAAACCGACGGCAATGGCTTTGTACATCACGTCGTCGAGCACGTCGAGGCTCGGCAGGCGGGCGGCGATATGCTTGCGGCCGAGCAGAATGCCGCCGGTGATCAGGCCGGCCATCAGCAGATAGCCGATCCAGTAGTTGCTGCCGCCTGCCTCCAGCGGGGACTTGCGAAACACCACCGGCACGAAGCACAGCACCACGCCCAGCATCCACAGCGGCGTGAGCTTGTACCAGCGGGTTTCCAAGGCCTGCTGCTTGACGTGATAGGACAGCGCCACCATGGCCGCCAGCGCGAACATGCCATAGCCGATGAAGTTGGCGGGAACATGCAGCTTCATCCACCAGCTTTTGAGCGCTGGCACCAGCGGCTGGATTTCATGGGCTTCGCGCACCACCGTGTACCAGAGCAGAAAGCCGACTGCGGCGCTGACCACCAGCATCACGAAGGCACCCAGCGCGCGGGTCTTGTATTCGGCTTCAAAGTAGAGGTAGAAGGCCGCCGTCATCCAGCAAAACAGCACAAACACTTCGTACAGGTTGCTGACCGGAATGTGGCCGACATCGGCGCCGATCAGGTAGCTTTCATACCAGCGCACCATGGTGCCGATCAGGGCCATGCCGATGGCCGCCCAGGCGATCCTGGAGCCCAGCGACTCCATGGTCGCGCTGTGGCTGTAGCCGGTGCCGGTCGGCTTGTTGCTGGCGAACATACCCAGCCAGTAAAAGATCGTGCTCATGAAAAACAGCACGCTCATCCACAAAATGGCCGACTGGCTGGACAGAAAGTACTTGAGCCAGAACACCTGCTCGGCCCGCGCCAGGTCGCCCTGGTAGGACATGATGCCCAGCAGCGAAAATGCGGCCACCAGCACCATTAACAGGCGCAGGGGCCGCCAGAACCAGGCCATGGCGACAGTGGCCGGAATGGCCGCGAACAAGATGCCTTTTTCATAGACATCCATATAGGCGCTGTAGCGGGCAAAGGCATAAAGGAACCCCCCGGCGACCAGCACGGCAAACAGCCAGTCCAGCGCATCCCGCCGGGCGAAATAGCCTTCGTTCAGGCTCAGCGTGCTGCCGCGTCCGGCCGACAGGGTGGTGGTCGTTGTCATTGAGGGGGTATTGATACGCGTCGTGGTGGTCATAGGGGCGCCTGCAGCAATTTCATTTTCAACATCTCGAACTCCTTGTCGCCATCCATGGTTTTTCGGTTGGCCGACAAAGCCATGGTGGCCTGGCTGTTGTTTGCAGCGGATTCTGGCACTGGCTGCCCATCAGCATCATGGCCTGGAGCCGCATCAGGGTTGCGGGGCGCGAGCCAGACCCAGATGCGGCGCTCGCGGATGTAGAGCATGGCGAAGATGCCGACGATCAGGAAGGCGCAGCCCAGATAGACAATTGTCTTGCCGGGCGCCCGCGCCACCTGGAACACGCTGGCCTGGACCTGCGTGAAATCCTTGAGCTGAAACGCCATCGGCGCCGGATAGTGGGGCGCATCCGACAGGCTCAGCACCATCTGCGACATGAAAGCCTGGGTTTTCTCGTCCTGCGCCAGGGGCTTGAGGCCGGCTTTCTCGCGCGTCATGGCGGTCAGCTCGAACAGCGCACCGTTGAGGATGCGGACCAGCACCTCGCCGGCGCGGTTGCGCTCGGCCTCGGGCACATTAGCTTCCATGAAATCCGAGATCGCCTGCAGCCCGGCTACCGGCTTGGGCCTGGCGCCAGCGCCGCCGGCAGGCAGCGCGGCCGGATCAGAGCCGGCGAACAGCGACAGCGCGCGCGAGGCCGAATCCACCAGCTGCTGCGCCAGCTCCGGCCGGTCGGTGCCGACCGCAAGACGCGCATAGCGGCTGACGGCCAGTTCGCGCTGCGCCGGGTCGGCCAGCGCGGCGCGCACGCGGACAAAGGTTTCCATGCTGCTTTCCGGGTCGGCCGGAATGCGCAGGTACTGGAAAGGATTGGACTGGGTTTCGCGCACGCCCATCAGGTACATGGCCGGGCTGTCCGGGTTGTCATCCATCTTGACAGGCAGCATGTAATTCTGGAACTCACGCGCCTGGCCGGCAGCATCGCGCAGCTTGTAGGTCACGCTGGGGCCGACATTGCGCAGCTCCTTCTGGGTCGTGGTCTTGTTGGCTGCGCCCAGCCGGGTTTGAATAGCCTGGTGCAGATCGACCTTGCGCACATCCGCGCCCGAACCCGACGCGCCGCCGGCACCACCCGCAGCGGCGAAATTCTCCACATTGATGACGCGCAGCGCGGTGTATTCGAGCGTGAGCTGCTCGGCGCCATTGGCCAGGCTGCTGCTGCCGCCAAT
>JAQGNK010000432.1 GCA_028291905.1 Polaromonas sp. | reverse complement strand
TTGCAAAGATGAATGCATACGGCCATGCCTGTTTTCTGGACAGGCAGCCCTGGCCGCGATAATTTCCTCCGTCAGTTATTTCGTCAGTTCGTTCAGCCATTCTTAAATCAATCAGTAGACAAGACCCCATGACCATCACCACGACCCTCTCTCGACGCACGCTGCTGGCCGGCGCCGGGGCCCTGGCCTTGCCCATCGGCAGTGCCTTTGCGCAGGCCAAGGCAGAGTTCACCCTCAAGTACGGCAACAACCTGCCGGTCAGCCACCCGATGAACATGCGCGCCGCCGAGATGGCCGCCAAGATCAATGCCGAGTCCAAGGGCCGCATCGCCTTCGAGGTCTATCCCAACAACCAGCTGGGCAACGACACCGACATGCTGTCGCAGGTGCGCTCGGGCGCGCTTGATTACTTCACCCTGTCGCCCTTGATTTTGGGCACGCTGGTGCCGGCCGCGCAGATCAGCGGCGTTGGCTTTGCCTTCAAGGACTACAGCCAGGTCTGGGCCGCCATGGACGGCGACCTGGGCGCCCATGTGCGCAAGCAGATCGACGCATCGTCCAGCCTGTTCGCCTTCGAGAAAATCTGGGACAACGGCTACCGCCAGATCACCACCAGCACCAAGCCCATCAACCAGCCCGAAGACCTGAAAGGCATGAAGATCCGGATTCCGCCGAGCCCGTTCTGGGTGTCGATGTTCAAGGCCTTCGAGGCCTCGCCGGCCACCATCAACTTTGCCGAGGTGTATTCGTCGCTGCAGACCAAGGTGGTCGATGCGCAGGAAAACCCGCTGGCCATCATTGCCACCGCCAAGCTCAACGAAGTGCAGAAATACTGCTCCATCACCAACCACATGTGGGACGGCTTCTGGTTCCTGGGCAACAAGAAATCGTTCGAGCGCCTGCCGGCCGACCTGCGCGCCATCGTCACCGCCAACGTCAACGCCGCCGGCCTGCTGCAGCGCAGCGACGTGCGCCAGCTCAACGAAAACCTGCTGGGCGAGCTCAAGGGCAAGGGCATGCTGATCAACACCACCAATGCCGATGTGTTCCGCGCCAAGCTGCGCAGCGCCAGCTTCTATGCCGACTGGCACAAGAAGTTCGGCGAGGAGGCCTGGGGCGTGCTTGAGAAATACACCGGCAAGCTGGTATGAGCGCTGCCCTGACAGTCGAGGAACTGCGGGCACTCCAGTCCGGCGGCCCGCGCTGGGTGGGCCGCCTGGATTCAGCGCTGGGCTGGCTGGTGTCGGTGCCCGCCGCGCTCCTGGTGCTGGCCGACATCGTGGTGCTGTTCGCTGGCGTGGTGTCGCGCTACGTCATGCATTCGCCGCTGCTGTGGTCGGACGAGCTGGCCTCCATCATGTTCCTGTGGCTGGCCATGCTCGGTTCGGTGGTGGCGTTGCGGCGTGGCGAACACATGCGGATGACGGCTTTTGTCAGCGGCTCGCCGCCGGCCCGGCGCGCCCTGTACGAGCTGGTCGCCACCGCCGCCTGCCTGGCCTTTCTGGCGCTGGTGGCCTGGCCGGCCTGGGAATACGCCCATGACGAGATGGCCATCACCACCCCGGCGCTGGAAATCTCGAACATCTGGCGCGCTGCCGCGCTGCCGGCCGGCATCGTGCTGATGGGCGTGTTCGCGCTGCTGCGGCTGCTGCGGTCCGCGTCAAGCTGGCAGGCGCTGCAGGCGGTGGTCATCGTCGGCGCCATCGTGCTGGCTTTCTGGCTCGCCAGCCCGCTGTTTGCCGGGCTGGGCCGCATCAACCTGCTGATCTTTTTTGTCGGCGTGGCCGGCGGCTGCGTGCTGGCCGGCATCCCGATTGCATTTGCCTTCGGTCTGGCGACTTTTGGCTACCTGTCGCTCACCACCAGCATGCCCATGCCGGTGCTGGTGGGCCGCATGGACGAGGGCATGTCGCACCTGATCCTGCTGGCTGTGCCGCTGTTCGTGTTCCTGGGCCTCTTGATCGAGATGACCGGCATGGCGCGCGCCATGATTGCCTTCCTATCGAGCCTGCTGGGCCATGTCAAGGGGGGTTTGTCGTATGTGCTGATCGGCGCCATGTACCTGGTTTCGGGCATCTCGGGCTCCAAGGCGGCCGACATGGCGGCGATTGCGCCGGCGCTGTTTCCGGAAATGAAAAAGCGCGGCGCCAAGCCAGGGGAGCTGGTGGCCCTGCTGGCGGCCACCGGGGCACAGACCGAGACCGTGCCGCCCAGCCTGGTGCTCATCACCATCGGCTCGGTGACAGGCGTTTCCATTGCCGCCCTGTTCACCGGCGGCCTGCTCCCGGCGCTCGTGCTCGGACTGATGCTGTGCATCGTGGTGCATCGGCGCTACCGGCATGAAGACCTGAGCCATATCCAGCGCACGCCGTGGGCCAGCGTGGCGCGGTTGGGGCTAGTGGCCTTTCCGGCGCTGGCGCTGCCGTTCGTGATCCGCGCCGCCGTGGTGGAGGGCGTGGCGACCGCCACCGAGGTCTCGACCATCGGCATTGCCTATTCGGTGCTGGCCGGGTTGCTGATCTACCGGCAGTTCGATGTCAAGCGGCTCGGGCCGATGCTGGTCGATACCGCCGCGCTGTCGGGCGCCATCCTGCTCATCATCGGCACCGCGACCGCCATGGCCTGGGGCCTGACGCAGTCGGGCTTCTCGAAGTTGCTGGCCGAGTCCATGACTGGCCTGCCCGGCGGCGCGCCGATGTTCATGGCGGTATCCATCCTGGCCTTCGTGGTGCTGGGCTCGGTGCTCGAAGGCATACCGGCCATCGTGCTGTTCGGGCCGCTGCTGTTCCCGATAGCGCGCCAGCTCGGCATCCACGAGGTTCACTATGCGATGGTGGTGGTGCTGTCGATGGGCCTGGGGCTGTTCGCGCCGCCGCTGGGCGTGGGCTACTACGCCGCCTGCGCGATTGGCCGGGTGCCGCCCGACGAGGGCATCCGCCCCATCGTCGGCTACATGGTGGCGCTGTTCGTCGGCACCGTGATCGTTGCGGCGATTCCCTGGATTTCGATCGGCTTTCTGTAATTACCCAAAAACAAAGGCTGCCGGACGCAGCTTACGCAACTTAATGCGCAGCCGCTTCCGACAGCCTTTTGTTTGTGTCTTATGCTATTAAAATAGTAGCTTGTGGCGCACTATCTACCTGCGCCAGAGGCCTTTTTGATACATAAGCCAGCAGGGCCGGGCCGAGCCTAGCGGCGACCGGTCATTGATTCCCATCCGTGCTTGACCGCTGCCTTGGATTTCTCCCAGGTGCTGCCGGGGTTCTTGCCGGCCCAGTCGCGCTGGGCGTCCATCTCCACATCGTCCCATGAGCGGCTGCTGTAGCGCGGGTCGGAGCGCAGCGTCGAGCCGTACTGGTAGGCCGGCTCGTATTCCTCATAGGTGCCGCCCATCGAGGCCAGGTTGCTCTGGTAGTGGCTGCGGTAATCCGGAGAGCCCAGGCCGCTGGTGCCGGTCGTGCCCATGGTGCTGGTGCCCAGACCTGTAGTGCCCACGGCGCTCTTGTCCACCTCGACCACCGTGTTGCGCACCTGCTCGTTGATGGTTTCGGTGCGGGTCGTGGCCTCGGTGCCCACCACCACTTCCTCGACCACGCGGGCGGTCTTGCTGACCACCGGCCGCTCGGCCATCTCGCGCACTTCGATCGTGGCGCCGTCAAAGGCCTTCAGGTCGGCTTCGGTGGCGGGGCGGTCGACCGCGCGGCGTTCAATGTCGGCACGCTCTTCGCGCAGCTGGACCTGCTCCTGAACCGGGCGGGTTTCAGTGCGCGAGAAGACCCGCACCGCGCCCAGATCGACCTCGCGCTTGCCAACTTCGATTTCTTCGCGCACGACCGGTACCACGGTGCCGTTGTCCAGCGGCGTCTGCACTGCCTGCGCCGTCTGGAAGCGGGTGCGCTCGGCCTGGATCTCGTCGTTGCCGAAGGGCCGGGCAGAAGCATCAAAGCCTGAGTAGCCCTCCTGGCGCCAGCCTTCGGTGCGCTTGTCGATATCGACCGCGCCTGCTGCGGCCAGGGTTGCCCGCGCTGTTTCCACCATGCTTTGGTCATCAACCGTCACTACCACGACCGTATTGCCACGGCGCACGGCTTCGGAATAGTGGCCCGCATGCTCTTTGTCATCACCGCCAAAGAGGTTGCTGAAGAAGTTACCGATGCCCGACATGAAACCTTCATCGTTGCCGCTGCTGCTGCTTGTGTTGCTTGTGCTGCTGGTGGAGGCGTAGTCGCCGCCCTGGGCTGCGGACTGTGCCTGTACCTGGATGTCGCTGTTGTCGAATCCAGCGTCCAGCAGCGCTTCACGGGCGGCTTGCGCCTCGCTGGATGAATCAAAAACTCCTACGACTGTTTGCATGGCGTGGCTCCTAAAGGTTATCAAGTTAAAAACTGACGATTGACAAAACTCTGCTGATCAAGATGCCTGCGGCACCCATTGCTGGGTCGCCGAATCCAGGCGCTCCACGATTACCTCCTCGCGCCTGAGGGAAGTGGCGGTGGTGTGCTCGAACGCTTCGCGCCGCCGGCGGACATGAATTTCCTCGACCAGCACCAGCTGCTTGACGAGCCGCTCTTCATAGACCGGAATCACCAGCAGGTCGCCCAGGTCGCGGGGCGCTTCAGCACGCTCGACCACCTGGTTGACAGGCACCCGCGTGGTCTCGACGACTTCGCGGTAGCCCTCGGCGCTGACAGGCTCCGTCTCCTCGCGCACCACCTTGCGCACCCGAACCGTGCCGGTGTGCTCGCGCTGCAGGTGGACCTGGGCTTCTTCCCGCAGGACCGGGATGACAAGCCGCCCTTCTGACAGCGCAGCGCCCGAAGGGGCCGGGGCTGCGTTGGTGGCGCTGGAGTTAATGGAATTCATGTTTGCCTGTTCACCAGAATGAGCTGTTCATGATGGCGTGGCGCAACGCGCCGGCTGCAGGGATTTGATGCTATCTCCCGTCAGCCTATACCTACAGCCGACCTTTGCACTTCGGACGCTGAAATGCAGCAATGGCTTAAAAGGGACAAGTGTTCGTCGATGCGTCCTACAGTCGCAAGTTACCCATTTTGGTAAATTCGAGTTACAGCTTGTCAGTGACTGTTGAATGTCGCGACAAGAAAAACTGTTTGCGCATACCCCAGAGTCAATATGCGCTTTGTCTCTTCACCAAAAGGTACCCCCATGAAACATTCATTACTGCTGGCAGCACTTGTTGCAACGCTTGGCCTGGCTGCTTGCGAAAAAACCACCGTGGCCCCACCGGCCGCAGCCCCTGTCGTGGTGGTTCCCGGCCCTGCGGGTCCGGCAGGCGCCACCGGTGCCACTGGCTCGACCGGCTCCACGGTGGCTGTCCCCGGCGCAACGGGTGCCACCGGCGCCACGGGCGCTACCGGCAATGACGGCGCCACGGGCACCACGGGTTCCACCGGCTATACCGGTGCGACCGGCGCCACCGGCTCGACCGGCCCCACTGGCGCTGAAGGCACCAAGGGCGACACCGGCAAGACCGGCGGCGACACCGTGGTGATCGTTCCGCAGAAATAAGCCTTCAGCGCTTGTTTCCCCAAAACGCAGGTGCATTCCACCTGCGTTTTTTTATGGGCCAGGCAGTTTGCGCGCCGCCTGTTTCCAGGCAGGCGGTCTCTGCGATATGTCTGCTGAAATCCTCGATCTGAGGAATTTCCTAGCCCGCCACTTATTTCCATTCCTACAGCGCAGGTAGCAGACGACTGACTTGCCGGCACGGCTGGGCTGCCTAGGCTCGGATGACAGGCTCCACTGGTCAGGGGGCATTTCATTCTGGGAGGCCCGATGGTAAAAAGCGCAAGAAGCCTGCGGTTGACGCCCTTGTCCGTTGCTTGCCTGCCCGGCCCGGCCAGTTGCTAAGCCATCCTCACAGGCCATCCGGACCGCGCCCATGGACGCACTGCTGCTAGCCCGGATCCAGTTCGGGTTCACAATTTCCTTTCACATCCTGTTTCCGGCGCTCACTATCGGGCTGGCCAGCTACCTGGCGGTGCTCGATGGCCTGTGGCTCAAGACGCGCCGGCAGGAGTACATCGACCTCTACCATTTCTGGCTGCGCATCTTCGCCGTCGCGTTCGGCATGGGCGTGGTGTCGGGTGTGGTGATGGCCTACCAGTTCGGCACCAACTGGAGCAATTTTTCGCGCTTTGCCGGCGGCATCACCGGGCCGCTGCTGGCCTACGAGGTGCTGACCGCGTTCTTCCTGGAGGCCGGCTTCCTCGGCGTGATGCTGTTCGGCCTCAAGCGCGTAGGGCCAGGGCTGCATTTCCTGTCGACCCTCGCGGTGGCCGTCGGCACGCTGATTTCCTCGACCTGGATCCTGGCCTCCAACAGCTGGATGCACACGCCGCAGGGCTACAGCATCATTGACGGGCGGGTGGTGCCAACCGACTGGTTCGCCGTCATTTTCAACCCCTCGTTTCCCTACCGGCTGTCGCACACCGTGCTGGCCTCCTACCTGGCGACGGCGCTGATGGTCGGCGGCGCGGCCGCCTGGCACCTGCTGCG
>JAQGNK010000424.1 GCA_028291905.1 Polaromonas sp. | reverse complement strand
CTCCTTTTGCAGGCGGTCCCAGATCTGGCGGCTGGTGACGTACTTGCCTTCGCGGCCGGCCAGCGGGCTGGTGTTGACGCAAAAGTTCATGGTCAGGGTCGGCTCATCGACCTTGAGCATGGGCAGCGGCATTGGATTGACCGGGTCGGTGATGGTCACGCCAATGCCAATGTCATTAATGCCGTTGATCAACACGATTTCGCCCGGGCCGGCTTCGGTGGCCTGCACCCGCTCCAGGCCCTGGAAGGTCAGCACCTGGTTGACACGGCCCTTGATGGCCTTGCCATCCGGGCCTTCCATGACCACCACGTCCATCATTGGCCTGATAGTGCCCTGGCTGATGCGGCCCACGCCGATGCGGCCCACGAAGGTCGAAAAGTCGAGCGCTGAAATTTGCAGTTGCAGCGGGGCTGCCGGATCGCCCTTCTGGGCAGGCACATGCTTGAGCACGGTGTTGAACAGGGCCGACATGTCGGGACCCCACTGCTCGCCCTGCTCACCCTCTTCCAGCGAAGACCAGCCATTGATGCCCGAGGCATAAACGACCGGAAAATCGAGCTGTTCGTCGGTGGCGCCGAGCTTGTCGAACAAGTCGAACGTGGCGTTGATAACCTTGTCGGGATTGGCACCAGGCTTGTCGACCTTGTTCACTACCACGATCGGCTTGAGGCCAAGGGCCAGCGCCTTCTTGGTCACGAAGCGGGTCTGCGGCATGGGGCCTTCCTGCGCATCGATCAGCAGCACCACGCCATCGACCATCGACAGCGCACGCTCGACTTCGCCGCCGAAGTCGGCGTGGCCTGGGGTGTCGACGATGTTGATGTGCGTGCCTTCCCAGGTCACGGCGCAGTTCTTGGCCAGGATGGTGATGCCACGCTCTTTTTCGATGGCGTTGTTGTCCATCACGGTATCGACCACTTTCTCGTGTTCGGCAAAGGTGCCGGACTGGCGCAGCAACTGATCGACCATGGTGGTTTTTCCATGGTCAACGTGGGCAATGATGGCGATGTTACGGATCTGTTTATGACTCATGGTTGACTTTCAGAGGACTTGTAAAACGGTATTGGATAAATGTTGAAAAGAGTCGGCAACCGCTGGGGCGGCTGCTGCGGCCATGGAAACTGGCATGCGAATTTCAGCGGCGCTCTGCGCCGACTGCAAAATGTCCTGGACTTCAATCGGGCTGAGCAGGCGCTGGGGGATCAGCTCGTCGCCCGTGATGTGGGCCGAGCCTAAAAAAGCGGCAGGCTCGCCGCCGCCATAGACCTGCACCAGCGGCGCGTCTGCGCCCCACTGGCCACGACGGCGCAGGCCGCTCAAGAAACGCCCTGCATTGTCGGCGTCCAATGTGACAGACGGATAGGCGGCCACCAGCGACTGCGGCGGCAGCAGGCTGGCTTCGCGCTCGGCCTCGGTCATGGCCTCCAGCGCCGCCAGTGTCACGCATTGCGCCCCCACAAAGCCGCCGGTTTCAATGCGGCGCAATGCACCCAGATGCGCGCCGCAACCCAGCGCTTCGCCGATGTCCTCGCCCAGCGTGCGGATGTAGGTGCCCTTGCTGCAGTTCACTATTATTTTGATAGCTGCCTGCGCACGCGGGTCATGCGCCAGAGCCATATTCAGCTTGAAAATCGTGATGTGGCGCGCCTCCCGCTCGACATCAATCCCCTGGCGAGCGTATTCATAAAGCGCCTTGCCATCCTTCTTCAGGGCTGAATACATCGGCGGAACCTGCGCCAGCGGGCCAGTGAAGCGCCTGGTGATGGCTTCGAGCAGCTCCGGCGTGATCTCGGGCACCGGCCGGGTTTGGATTACTTCGCCTTCGGCATCCGCCGTGCTTGTCTTCTGGCCCAGCAGCAGTACTGCTTCATAGGTCTTGTCGGCCTCCAGCTGCAGCTGGCTGAACTTGGTGGCCGCGCCGAAGCACAGCGGCAGCACACCGGTGGCCAGCGGATCGAGCGTGCCGGTGTGGCCGGCCTTGTCGGCGCGCAGCAGCCATTTGGCTTTTTGCAGCGCCTGGTTGCTCGACAGGCCCAGCGGCTTGTCGAGCAGCAGCACGCCATGCACGGGACGTCGCTGAATTTTCTGGCGAGTGAGGGATGTTTGCGTCATAAGGCTCCGACAGGCTCTGCGCCGGACCTTGCCGGACGCTGATTGGCACCGTTGCCCCCGAGACCTGTCAGCGCGGGGAACGGCGCGAACTCAGTCGTCCTGGGCGCGGGAAGAAACCGCCTTGGCAATCAAGGCGTTCAGGTCGGCGGCACGCTCGGTGGTCTGGTCGAAATGGAAATGCAGGGTCGGCACGGTGTGCGTCATCAGCCGCTTGAACAGGCCGTTGCGCAGAAAGCCGGCCGCCTGGTTGAGAGCGATTTCGCACTCTTTCGGGTCGCCGACCAGCACACTGAAATAGACCTTGGCATGGGCATAGTCAGGGGTGACTTCGACTGACTGAACCGTCACCATGCCGACCCGGGGGTCCTTCAACTCGCGGGCGATTAGTTCCGTCAGGTCACGCTGGATCTGATCGGCGACGCGAAAGCCGCGATTGGGAGTAGATGATTTTTTACGCATGAGATAGGAGTTTGAAGTTGCAGTCCTGGCATGAAAGTGGCAACCCGCCTGCCCGAATGGCAGGTAGGTTGCCGGTTTTCTTACAAGGTCCGGGCCACTTCCTTGATCTCGAAGAACTCCAGAACGTCACCGACTTCGATGTCGTTGTAGTTCTTCATGTTCAAGCCGCACTCGAAACCTTCCTTGACTTCACGCGCATCGTCCTTGAAGCGCTTGAGCGACTCCAGCTCGCCGGTGAAGACGACGACGTTCTGGCGCAGCAAACGCACTCGGGCGCTGCGGCGGACCACGCCTGCGGTGACCATGCAACCGGCAATCGAGCCGATCTTGCTGACCTTGAAGACCTGGCGCACCTCGGCATTGCCGATGATCTCTTCCTTCTTGTCGGGCGTGAGCATGCCGGACATGGCGGCCTTGAGTTCGTCCACAGCGTCATAAATGATGTTGTAGTAGCGAATGTCAATGCCATTGTTCTCGGCTTGCTTGCGCGCCTGAGCATCGGCACGGGTGTTGAAGCCGATCAGCACTGCCTTGGAAGCAATCGCCAGGTTGACGTCGGACTCGGAAATGCCGCCGACTCCCGAATACACCAGCTGAACCTTGACCTCGTCGGTCGAGAGCTTGAGCAGCGACTGCGACAGCGCTTCCTGCGAACCCTGCACATCGGCCTTGATGATGATCGGCAGCATCTTGACTTCGCCGGCGTTAATGTCGGAGAACATGTTCTCCAGCTTGGACGCCTGCTGCTTGGCCAGCTTGGTGTTGCGGAACTTGCCGGCGCGGTAGGTGGCGATTTCGCGGACCCGGCGCTCGTCGGTCATGACCATGAAGTCGTCGCCCGCTTGCGGCACTTCCGTCAAGCCCTGGATTTCGACCGGAATCGAAGGGCCGGCGGTCTTGATCGGCTTGCCGTTCTCGTCGAGCATGGCGCGCACGCGGCCATAGGTCGAGCCTGCCAGCACCACATCGCCTGCTTTCAGCGTACCGGACTGAACCAGCACCGTGGCCACCGGGCCGCGCCCCTTGTCCAGGCGAGCCTCGATCACCAGGCCCTTGGCCAGTGAATCAACGGAGGCACGGAGCTCCAGCACTTCGGCCTGCAGCAGCACCTGCTCAAGCAGATCGTCGATACCGGCGCCGGTGTGGGCCGAAACCGGCACGAACGGCGAGTCGCCGCCGAATTCTTCGGGCACAACGCCTTCGGTGACCAGCTCGCCCTTGACGCGCTCCATGTTGATGCCGGGCTTGTCGATCTTGTTGATCGCCACGACGATGGGCACGCCGGCAGCACGCGCATGCTTGATGGCTTCGCGGGTCTGCGGCATCACGCCGTCATCGGCCGCCACCACCAGGATCACGATGTCGGTGGCCTGCGCGCCACGGGCACGCATGGCGGTAAACGCCTCGTGGCCCGGCGTGTCCAGGAAGGACACCATGCCGCGCGGGGTTTCCACATGGTAGGCGCCGATGTGCTGGGTGATGCCGCCGGCTTCACCGGACGCCACCTTGGCGCGGCGAATGTAGTCGAGCAGCGAGGTCTTGCCATGGTCAACGTGGCCCATGACAGTAACCACCGGGGCGCGTGGCAGCGCCTCGGCCTGCTGGCCCTGCGCATCGTCGTCGGTGAACGCTTCCGGATCATCCAGCGCGGCGGTCAATGCGGTGTGGCCCATTTCTTCCACCACGATCATGGCAGTGTCCTGGTCCAGCGGCTGGTTGATCGTGACCATCTGGCCGAGCTTCATCAAATGCTTGATGACCTCGGACGACTTGATGCTCATCTTGTGGGCCAGTTCTGAAACCGTGATGGTTTCAGGCACATGGACCTCAATGACCTTGAATTCGGTCGGTGCGACGAAATTCGATTCCGGACGGACCTCGCGGCCTCCACTGCGGCGCCCTCTTGGCGCAGCGCGGAAATTGCCACGACCAGGAACCACCGGAGCGCCACGACTCGGAATACCCTTCTTCTTGGCGGCGTCGTCCTTCCAGGTTGAAGACAGCGCCTCGGACTTGACTTCCTTCTTGCCAGCCGCACCCGGAGCAGCAGGTGCTGCGCCAGGGGCACCAGGCGCAGGCGCGCCAGGTTTGGCCGCGCCAGGAGCAACCACGGGTTTATGCAGCGTCCCCTTCATCGCGACCTTCGGGTCTACGTGGGGAACCAGGACACGCTTGGGTGCGGACAGCATGGCGCGAATGCCAGCGGCTTCCGCCTCGGCCTTGCGCCGTCGTTCCTGCAGGTCCACAGCCTTGGCGGCATCGGCCTGAAATTCAGCCGTTGCCTTGGCCTTGGCCGCAGCCTGCACAGTAGCAGCTTGAGCCGCCTTCTCGCTTGCGGCCTGTGCGGCCTGCGCGGCTTGCTCGGCCTGGCGGGTCTTTTCTTGAGCAGTCTTGTCGATTGCTTTTTGTGCTTCAAATGTCACTTTTGGAGGCATAGGCGCAGTAGGGGCAGGCTTGAAAATTTTGCCAATCGTAGGCTTGGGTTTTTTAGCAGCCTCGGCCGCCTGGGCTGCGGCGGCCTCCGCCGCAGCCTTTGCAGCCTGGGCTGCGGCTACCTCTTCGGCTTGCGCTTTTTGCTGCGCAGCCGCAGCTTCGCGTTCGCGCTCGCGTGCCGCCTCCAGAGCTTCCTGCTCCTCGCGCAAGCGGCGCTTTTCTGTCAGTTCAGCTTCCTGACGGCGCAGCATTTCCGCATGGCGGTTGGCTTCTTCCTCGCGGCGAACCAGTTCGGCATCTTCGGCCGCCTGCACCTGCGATGCGGCTGGCACCTCGGGCTGCGCATCGTCGCCGGGCATGTCGGAGCCATCGTCGCGTTTGATGAAAGTACGTTTTTTAAGGGTCTGAACAGGAATGATCCGGGCTTTGCCGGTCGAATCAGCCTGCTTGATCTCACTGGTTGATTTTTTGACCAAAGTGATCTTCTTGCGGTCGGCGGCCACGGTGCCATGGCTGGCCTGCAGATAACCGAGCAGTTTTTGCTTGTCCGACTCGGACAGGTGATCGTTGGCCTGCCTTTTGGCAACCCCAGCGCTGGTCAATTGCTCGATCAGGGTGGCGGGTGATTTATTCAATTCAGCTGCGAATTCAGCGACGGTAGTGGTACTGGACATATTTGGTTTTCCTGACTGGCCTCCATGATTCAATGCTCTTGGGCTGCTGCGGGTGCAGCAGCGTCGCCCGCGTCATCGGTAAACCAATGGGCGCGCGCAGTCATGATCAGGGCTTTGGCCTCGTCCGCAGACTGGCCGGTTATCTCGGTAAGCTCATCCACGGCCAGATCGGCCAGGTCGTCACGGGTGGCGACACCCGCTGTTTTAAGTTTTTCAATCAGCTCTGGCGGCAGACCTTGAACATCATTCAGGTTCTGCGACACACCGCCGACAT
>JAQGNK010000423.1 GCA_028291905.1 Polaromonas sp. | reverse complement strand
GTCGATGATGACCGGGCCGTCTTCGGCCAGCAGGATGTTGAATTCGGACAGGTCGCCGTGGACAATGCCGGCGCACAGCATCCGCACCACTTCCTTGAGCAGCGAAGCGTGGTGGCGGCGCGCATCTTCCGGGGTGAACTCGATGTCGTTCAGGCGCGGCGCGGCGTCGCCGTGGGCATCGGTCACCAGCTCCATCAGCAGCACGCCATCGCAGAAGTTGTAGGGCCGGGGCACCCGCACGCCGGCGTCGGCCAGCCGGTACAGCGCATCGACCTCGGCGCTTTGCCAGGCGGCTTCGCTGGCCTGGCGGCCGAACTTGGTGCCCTTGGCCATGGCCCGGGCCTGCCGGCTGTTCTTGACCTTGCGGTTCTCGGTGTAATCGACCGCCTGCCGAAAGCTGCGCTGGTCGGCCTCCTTGTAGATCTTGGCGCAGCGGGTTTCATCGCCGCAGCGCACCACATAGACCATGGCTTCCTTGCCGCTCATCAGCTGGCGCACGACGGTATCGATCAGGCCCTCTTCAACGAGGGGTTGCAGTCTGGAAGGTGCTTTCATGCCTGATATTGTGCCCGCAGCCGGGCAGCAGCCTTAACCCTACTAGACGACTGGTCTAATTTTAACGTTAGACTGCAGCGTATGAGCAAGGAACACATCGACGTCAGGCAGCACATCCTGGGCACTGGCAGAAGCATCATTCTGGGCAAGGGCTTCTCGGCCGTCGGCCTGAATGAAATCTTGTCGGCCGCGCAGGTGCCCAAGGGCTCGTTCTACCACTACTTCAAGTCCAAGGAAGCCTTTGGCGAGGCGCTGGTGGATGGCTATGTGACCGGTTACCTCGCCCATGTCGATGCGCTGCTGGCAGATGACGGCCGCCCGGCCGCCGAGCGGCTGATGGGCTACTGGCACAGCTGGCTGGCCATGGGCGACAGCGCCAGCGCCGAATCGGGCTGCCTGGTGGTCAAGCTCAGCGGCGAGGTGTCCGACCTGTCGGAAGCCATGCGGCTGGCGCTGCTGCGCGGCACCGGCCAGATCATCGAGCGGCTGGGCAACTGCATCCTGCAGGGCCTGGCCGACGGCTCGCTGCGCGGCGACCTCGACGCCCACCACACCGCGCTGACGCTCTACCAGCTCTGGCTGGGCGCTGCTCTGCTGACCAAGCTGCGGCGCGAACGCAGCGCCCTGCATGCCGCGATGCGGACCACGCTGGCGCTGCTGAACCTGCCGTCCGGCGAGCCGCAGCCCTGACAAACCACTTCGCTTTCTTTTTTCACCTTCACTTTCAATCATCAAGGAATCCATGCCCAAGAAACTTCTGAGCCCGCTGACCATCGGCCAAACCCTGCTCCCCAACCGCGTCTTCATGGCGCCGCTGACCCGCTCGCGGGCCGGCCAGCCGGGCGACATCCCGACCGCGCTCAATGCCGAGTACTACACCCAGCGCGCCGGCGCCGGCCTGATCGTCAGCGAAGCCACCCAGGTGTCGCGCCAGGGCCAGGGCTATGCGCTGACGCCCGGCATCTACACCGATGCGCAGGAAGCCGGCTGGAAAAAAGTCGTCGAGGCCGTGCATGCCGCAGGCGGGCATATCGCGCTGCAGCTGTGGCATGTGGGCCGCATCTCGCATTCGCTGCTGCAGGAGGGCGGCGCCGCACCGGTCGCGCCGTCGGCGCTGATAGCCGAGGGCGCCAAGTGCTTCGTGATCCAGCCTGACGGCCGCCAGGAAAACGTGCCGACGGAAATGCCCCGGGCTCTGGCAACTGACGAGCTGCCCGGCATCGTCGCGCAGTACCGCCAGGGGGCCGCACGCGGCAAGCGGGCCGGCTTTGACTTCCTGGAGCTGCATGCGGCCAACGGCTACCTGCTGCAGCAGTTCCTGTCCACCAACAGCAACCAGCGCACGGATGGCTACGGCGGCAGCCTGGAAAACCGCGCCCGCCTGACGCTCGAAGCGCTCGATGCGGTAGTGGCCGAAATGGGCGCCGGCAAGGTCGGCGTTCGCCTGTCGCCGCATTTCGTCGCCCACGGCATGGCCGACACCGAGGCCGAAGCCAGCGCGCTTTATCTGGCAAAAGAATTCAGCCAGCGCGGCATTGCCTACCTGCACATTGCCGAGCCCGACTGGGCCGGCGGCCCCGAGCTGAGCGACGCCTTCCGCGCCCAGCTCCGCGCCGCCTTCACCGGCACGCTGATCTACTGCGGCGGCTACGGCGCCCAAGACGCCGAGGCGCTGATCGCAGCCGGCACGGCCGACGCGGTGGCCTTTGGCCGTCCCTTCATCGCCAACGCCGACCTGGTCGAGCGTTTCCGTGTCGGCGCCGAGCTGAACCAGCCCGACCGCAACACTTTCTACGGCGGCGGCGCCCCCGGCTACACCGACTATCCGACGCTTGATCTGCAGCCGGCGTAAGCTGGTCGTTGTTTTTATGCTCTTAAAATGAGAGCTGCTTGCGCAGACTGTACTTGCGCAAACGCCATATTTCATTCAAAAATAAGCATGGAATCTTTTTCTGACTGATAGTTGCATCCCGTCCTGCCCCACCAGGGGCAGGGCCTTCAAAAGGAAGTTGACATGAAAATCCTGATGGTTCTGACTTCGCACGACCGGCTCGGCGACACCGGCAAGATAACCGGTTTCTGGCTGGAGGAATTCGCCGCGCCCTACTATGTTTTCAAGGACGCCGGCGCCGACATCACGCTGGCCTCGCCCCAGGGCGGCCAGCCGCCGCTCGACCCCAAGAGCGACGAGCCCGATTCGCAGACCGACGCCACCCGCCGCTTCAAGGCCGACGCCGCCGCCCAGGCCGCGCTGGCCAGCACCGCCAAGCTCTCAGGCATCTCGGCCAGTGGCTTCGATGCGGTGTTCTACCCCGGCGGCCACGGCCCGCTGTGGGACCTGGCCGAGGATGCCGATTCGATCAAGCTGATCGAGACCCTGAGCGCTGCCGGCAAGATCGTCGCGGCGGTCTGCCATGCGCCCGGCGTGCTGCGCCATGCCAAGGCGGCGGACGGCACGCCGCTGGTCAGGGGCAAAAGCGTCACCGGCTTCACCAACACCGAAGAAGAGGCCGTACAGCTGACCGACATCGTGCCCTTCCTGGTCGAGGACATGCTGGTGCAACAAGGCGCCAGCTACACCAAGGGGCCCGACTGGCGCTCCTACACCGTCACCGACGGCAAGCTGATCACCGGCCAGAACCCGGCCTCGTCCGAAGCCGCTGCCCATGCGGTGCTCAAGCAGCTCGGTCATTCCAAGAGCCGGTGAAGCAGCCCTTGGCCCACGGGCCCAGGGCCTGAAGGCCGATAGCCGGCGAGCGCGCCCGGCTGTCAGACTGTTCACCTGCAGCTGCCCAACCCCAGGCAGCGCCAGACAAACCAACCAGACAAAAAGGAAACCCATGGCCTACCAAAGCACCAATCCCTACAACGGCAAAGTCCTGCAGACCTTCGAGCAGATCAGCGATGCGCAGCTTGAAGAAAAGCTGCAAACCGCGTCCAGCTGCTTCGACGCTTGGCGGGGCACCTCGTTTGCCGAGCGCTCGGCCGTTTTGGCCCGCGCCGCCGCCATCCTGCGCGAACGGCCGCAGGAATTCGCCGAGCTGATCACGCTGGAGATGGGCAAGCTGATCCAGCAAAGCCTGGGCGAGGTCGCCTTGAGCGCGGCCATCCTTGACTACTACGCTGAGCACGCCGAGCAGTTCCTGGCCCCTGAAAAACTCACCACGCCGCGCGGCGAGGCGATGGTCGAGAGCAGCCCCATCGGCGTGCTGTTCGGCGTCGAGCCGTGGAACTACCCCTACTACCAGATCGCCCGCTTCGCCGCGCCCAACCTGATGGCCGGCAATGTGGTCGTGGTGAAACACGCCTCCAGCGTGCCGCAGTGCGCCCAGGCTTGGGAAAAGCTGATGTCTGAGGCCGGTGCGCCGGCCGGGGCGTACACCAACCTGTTCATCTCCAAAGAGCAGGTCGCCAAGGTCATCGACGATCCGCGCATCCGCGCCGTGGCCCTGACCGGCAGCGAAGCGGCTGGCGCCATCGTGGCCGCCCGCTCCGGGCAGAACCTGAAGAAGACGACGATGGAACTCGGCGGCAGCGACGCCTTCATCGTGCTGGAAGACGCCGACCTCGACAAGGCCGTGAAGCACGCCATCAGCGGCCGCATGGGCAACTCGGGCCAGGCCTGCACCGCGTCCAAGCGCTTCATCGTGGTCGAGAGCATGGCCGACAGCTTCCTGGAGAAATTCCAGGCCGCGCTCGAAGGCTTCAAGCCCGGCGACCCGATGGACAAGCAGACCACGCTGGCGCCGCTGTCTTCCGCCGAGGCGCTGGACAACCTGGTCGAGCAGGTCGAGGGCGCGGTCACCGGCGGCGCCAAGGTGCTGATGGGCGGCGGACGCATCGACGGCCAGGCCGGCGCCTTCATGCAGCCGACCGTCCTGACCGACATCGACAAGGGCAACCCGGCCTACCACCAGGAGTTCTTCGGCCCGGTGGCGCTGTTCTTCCGGGTGCTTGACGAAAACGCGGCGGTGGCGCTGGCCAACGACTCGCCGTTCGGCCTGGGCGGCTCGGTCTTCACCCAGGACATCGAGCGCGGCAAGCGGCTGGCGCGGCGCATCGATACCGGCATGGTGTTCATCAACTCGGCTGCCTCGTCGTCGCCCGAGCTGCCGTTCGGCGGCGTCAAGAACTCCGGCTACGGCCGCGAGCTGTCGGGCGCAGGCATCCAGGAATTCGTGAACAAGAAGCTGATCAAGGTCAGTTGAGCCTTTTCCGAGCCTGCGACAGCATCACGGCCGGCCCGGCAACAGCACCCTGCGGGGTAAGCTGGTGCCGGGCTTTTCATTGGGTCAGCGGTTTTGCCTGACAGGCGCCTGAAGCGTCGCGGCCTTGATGGCTTCTGCGCCCCGGACCCAAGGCTTGCCGTCGGTTTTGAAGACCTGTTTTCACCATGGGTTCCAAGCTTTTGACTTCCGAGGCCATGCCAACCCAACCGTTCCCGCGCCTTGCCCGACGACCCGCGCATGGCCTGTCGCTGGTCGAGATCATGATCATGCTGGCGCTCATCGGCCTGCTGGCGGCAACGCTGCTGCCCCACTACCAGCGCTATATTTTCAAGACCCGCGCCACCGCCGCCACCCAAGACCTGACCCGGCTGCGCCAGACGCTGGAGGAGCGTTTCAAAAAGACTGCCAGCTACCCTGCCTACCCCAGCGGCACGCTGATCGACGCCACGCCGTCAGCCCGCCCGCAACAGCTGGCGCAGGACTTTGCCGGCTGGATTCCGTCGCAGGGCAAGTGGTTCACCTACTCCATCGCCTCGACCGCCAGCGGCTACACCGTGCTGGCCACCGGCATGGGGAGCATGAAATGCACCCTGCGCCTGGACCAGCAGAACCAGCGCAGCGCCACCGGCAACGGCTGCGGCTTCGACAAATGGTGAGGCGCTGCGGACTGCGCTGAAGCCGCTATTGAATAAATAGCTGACTGCGCAAGCTTTGCCTGGGCCACAAGCCTGTTTCATTCAAAAACAGGTAACGATTCAGGTCACCACGGCACCTGAATCCGCTTTGCGCCTTCCCGCTGGACTACCGCATGCAAACCTCTTTTCGTGCCCATTTTTCTCTTTCACCCGCTGGGGAAGGAGCCAAGAAACAGCGCACATTGAAAAGATGTGTTCAGGCCGTAGCCGCTTTTGGGGAAGGAGAAAATCGGGAAACGCAGAGCCGCTTATTTTCAGGCAGCCGGGTCAGCGGCGCGGCCCAGCGCCGCCACCAGGTCGGACTGGGTGATCATGCCCACCAGGCGCTCGCCTTCGCCAATGATGGGAATGTGGTGGTGGCCGGTGCTGGCGAACAGCGGCAGCAGCTCCACCAGGTGGCGCTGCATGCCGGCCACCCGGACATTGCGCGTCATGATCTGGCCGACCACCTCGGGTTTGCTGGAATGGGTGGTGCGGGTGTTGCGGATCAGCTTTCTCAGCTTCTCGTCGAAGCCTTCATACACATCGAGTTCGGCGGCGCGCATGAAATCGGCCACGGTGATGATGCCGGCGATGCGGAAGGTGCGGTCCACCACCGGCAGGGCCTTGATGCGGCGCTCGCGCAGCAGCGCCCAGGCCTCCTGCAGCGGCGTGCCGAACTCCACCGTCACCAGGTCGCGCGACATGATGTCGCCGCAGCGCACCTCGGCCAGCTTGCGGTCGTAGGCGCGCAGCCGGGTTTCGGCCAGCAGTGCCTTCAGGTCGCCCCGGCTCACGTCCAGAACCTGGTTGTAGCGCGCCAGCACCGCGTCCAGGTCGGCGTCGAGCAGCCGGTCGGGTGCCGTGCCGGCGCCAGGGCCGGGGGCTGGCGGCAGGTGCGGGTAGGCGCGGTGCGTCAGGTTGTTGTAGAGGATGCCGGACGCCACCAGCAGCACCGAGTTCAGCATCACCGGCTGCAGGGCGAACATCGGGTCCCTGATGCCGCCCAGCACCACCATCAGCGCGGTCGCGCCGCCGGGCGGATGCAGGCAGCGCAGCGCCAGCATGAGCGCAATCGCCGTGGCCACCGCCAGGGCGGCCGCCAGTTCGGGCGAGGCCAGCAGGTGCATGCCATGGACACCGGCAATGCCGACCAGCGCGGACAGCGTGTTGCCGCCCACCACCGCCCAGGGCTGCGACATGGGGCCGGCCGGCAGCGCAAAAACCAGCACGGCGCTGGCCCCGAGCGGCGCGAACAGCCACGGCAGCTGGCCAGGCGCCGATCCGCTCATGGGATGGCACAGCAAACCGGTCAACAAGACGCCGAGGAAGGCGCCCGCGACCAGGCGTAGGCGTTCGCGGCTGTTGATGCGGGTGCGCATGGGCCGAAAGGCGCGCCACCACGCCGGATGAAAAATACCCGAAAGACGCCCTGTGTGCCGCCGCTGCGCGTCGGAAGGGGAAGGCAAGGTCATGAATGACAGCGCTGACGGACGTAGGGGGCCAGCGCAAAAGCAGCCTGACTTGCCATCACGCTGTCCAAGACCGCCGGCAAATTTTTGCTACTGAATTTATAGCTTGCAGCGCATGACGCACCTGCCACAGAAAGCTTTTTGACGTTTAAAAGTCGTTTGGCGGTCAAGACGAATGCGCTCTGTTGGCTTGCCAATGCGGCGCCAGCGGGCTGATGCGCGGCGCCAGCACGCCGGAGCCGGCCTAGCCCCTGGCTCGCTGGTACAGGCCCTGCACCTTGGGCACGTTGGACTGCAGCTCCTGGATGCGCTGCGGCCCCGAGGGATGGGTGGACAGGAAGCTCGGGCCGCCCGCGCCGCCGCCGGCCTGGCCCATTTTTTCCCACAGGCTGA
>JAQGNK010000343.1 GCA_028291905.1 Polaromonas sp. | reverse complement strand
CGGTCCAGGGCGATGGCCACCTGAGCCCGCTGGCCGCGCAGAACGTCACCGTGCGGGGCGTCGTGGTGGGGGAGTTCCAAAATACAGCCAGTGCCGGGACGGCCAGCACCCGCCTCAACGGCTTTTTCGTGCAGCAGGCCGTGCCCGATGCCGACCCGCTCACGTCCGAAGGC
Organism: Polaromonas sp.; assembly: GCA_028291905.1. GTDB lineage: Bacteria > Pseudomonadota > Gammaproteobacteria > Burkholderiales > Burkholderiaceae_C > Polaromonas. The sequence continues at coordinate 10,781 of JAQGNK010000343.1, read as the reverse complement.
ATTTTTGTCTTTGCGCCCGAGCATGCCACCCGCGTCAAGGCGGGCGACTTTGTGCAGGTGTCCGGCCTGGTTGCTGAATTCGGCCAGACCGCCGGCGCCGCCGCCGCGCCCGACAGCATCACGCAGCTCACCGGAACCTCGGCTGCGCCGGTCGCCATCAGCGTGTGCGGCAGCGGCGTGGCACTGGCTGCAGCGCAGGTCACCCTGCCAGTGGCAGACAGCTCAACGCTGGAGCGCTACGAGGGCATGCTGGTGGAGTTTTCGCAAACGCTGGCCGTGACCGAGCTGTTTGAGCTGGGGCGCTTTGGCCAGATGGTGCTGTCGCCTGGCGGCCGCCAGTTCCACCCCAACAACGGCAACGCGGCGGCAACCAACGCGCAGAACCTGCTGGCGCGCATCGTGCTGGACGACGGCTCATCGAAGCAAAACCCCAACCCGATTCCCTACCTCAGCGCCTCTGACGCCACCGGAACCCGGCGCATGGGCGACACAGTGCAAAAAGTCACCGGCGTGCTCAGCCACAACTTCGGCACCTACCGCGTGCACCCCACGGCGGCGCCACTCTTCAGTAATGCCAACCCGCGCCAGGCGTCGGCTCCGCTGGTGAACGGCAGCCTGAAAGTAGCCAGCTTCAACGTGCTGAACTACTTCACGACCTTCACCAACGGGCAGACCGCATCCGGCCAGACCGGCCAGGGCTGCACGCTCGGCAGCGGCAGCGTGACGGCCGGCAACTGCCGGGGCGCCGACAACCTCATTGAGTTCGAGCGCCAGCAGGCAAAAATCGTCGCGGCCATTGCCGGGCTGGACGCCGACGTGGTGGGCCTGATGGAAATCCAGAACACCGATGTCGCCACCACCAACCTGGTGGCGGCGCTCAACGCCAAAATGGGCGCCGGAACCTATGCCGCCGTCAACAGCGGCGCCTTCGGCACCGATGCGATCAAGGTGGACATTTTGTACAAGCCGGCTAGAGTCCAGCGCGTGGGCGGCGTGGTGCTGCCCACCGGCGCGGACCTGGCCAACTACACCGCACCGAGCGGCCGCCCGCCGCTGGCGCAGCGTTTTTCAAGCACCGGCAACAACGGCGGCTTCTGGTTTGTCGTCAACCACTTCAAAAGCAAAGGCAGTTGCCCGGGCAGCGGCGATGTCGATCTGGGCCAGGGCTGCTTCAACAACGGCCGAGTCCAGCAGGCCGCTGCGCTCAACAGTTTTGTCGACAAGCTCAAGGCGCAAGGCGAGCCCGACGTGCTGATGATGGGCGACTTCAACAGCTACCTGCTGGAAGACCCGACCCAGGTTCTGGAAACGGCCGGCCATGAAAGCCTGCTCAAGCGCATGCCCGCCAGCGACCGCTTCACCTATGTGTTCGGCGGCGAAACCGGTGCGCTGGACCATGCCTACGCCTCGGCCTCGCTGCGCCAGCAGGTCAGCGGTGTCGGCGTCTGGCACATCAATGCCGACGAGCCCAGCGTGCTGGACTACAACACCGACTTCAACACTGACGACCGCTTCGCGCCCACGCCTTTTCGCGCTTCCGACCACGACCCGGTGCTGGTCGGCTTGAGCCTGGCGCCCGACGCGGCGATCAGCCTGCCGGTGCTGAGCGCCACGATACCGGCCAGCGCGCAGGCCGCGCAGCCCTACAGCGTCACGATCACCGAAGCCAGTGCCGGCGCCAACGCCACCATCAGCTCGCTGTCGGTGGACTGGGGCGATGGCACGGCCGCCGCGACGATGCCGGGCGCGGGCACCGTGACCCACGCCTACGCCAGCGCGGGAACATTCAACGTGGTGCTGACGCTGGCCAACTCAGCCGGACAGGCCGTCACCCAGACGAGCCCGGTCACCGTCACGGCGGTTCCGACCGCGCCGCCTGTGACGCCGCCCGGCGCGCGGGAGCTGTTCTTCAGTGAATACATCGAGGGCGGCGCCAGCAACAAGGCACTGGAGATCTACAACCCGACGGCTGCGGCAGTTGACCTCTCGGGCTACACCGTCAAGCTGTTCAGCAACGGCGCCAGCACCACCTCGTTTGTTTTTCCGCTGACGGGCAGCCTGGCCCCCGGCCAGGTGCTGGTGCTGGTGAACAGCAATTCCACCGCGCCTTTCCTGGTGGCGGGCAGCGTGCCGGCCAACACGGTGGTCAACTTCAATGGCGACGATGCGCTCACGCTGGAAAAGTCGGGCGCGGTGATCGACCGGATTGGCCAGCTCGGCGCCGACCCCGGCACCGAGTGGGCAGGCAACGGCGTCAGCACCCTGAACCGCACGCTGCGCCGCAAGCCTGCGGTCACCTCGGGCGATAACAATGCCGCTGCCGTGTTTGATCCGTCGTTGCAATGGGACGGCTTCCCCCAGGACACGGCCGCCGGCCTGGGCGCGCACACTGTGAATTGACCTGCGCTTGAGCGCCTGGGGCTGCGCCTGCTGCGGCCTGTCGATGCCAAAAGGCCTGAAACCGCGGTTTCAGGGCTTTTTTGCTTCATGTTCGTGGACCTGATAGGCTGGCGCCGCAACGGCAAAAACTCAAGCCCGTGACAGGCGCAGGTCGCGTTCAAGGCGTCTGGACCAACATCAGCCCGGCCTGCTGGCACAGCGTTCCAGGTTTGCTTTTGTGCTACTGAATTAATAGCTGCCGGCGCAGTCTTCGTCTGCGCCAGAGGCCTGTTTGATGCTGAAAATTGCTTTCTGGTTCAAACAAATGCGCTTTAACGCCCGGCATTCCTGTCCATGGCCTGCCTGACTTCGCGCCCCAGCTCGATCACGGACATGGCGTAGTAGCTGCTCCAGTTGTAGCGGGTGATGACATAGAAATTCTCGGTGCCGGCCACGTAGCTGGCCGCGTCCGGGCCGTTGAGCAGCTCGACCAGCGCCAGCGGGCCCTTGTGCTCCAGCGCGGGGCCTTCGAGCACCGCGCCCTTGGCGGCAAAGCTGGCCACGCCGAAGGTCGGCAGGATGTCGGGCGCCATCAGCGCGTCCATGTCCAGGCGGCTTTTGTCAAAGCCCACCGGGTAGTGCGTCGGCATGCCGGGCTGCCAGCCGTAGGCCTTGAAATAATTGGCGACCGAACCGATCACGTCGGCCGGGCTGTTGAGCAGATCAATCGCGCCGTCGCTGTCGAAATCGACCGCGTATTTGACCTGGCTCGACGGCATGAACTGCGGCATGCCCATGGCGCCGGCGTAGCTGCCTTTGGGTTCGAACGGGTCGGCGTTCCTGCGGCTTTGCAGCGTCAGGAACTGCTCGACTTCGCCCTTGAAATAGTCGCTGCGCTCCTGGGCGCGCGGATGGCTGGCCGGAAAGTCAAACGCCAGCGTGGCCAGCGAATCCATCACCCGAAAGCTGCCGGTGTCGCGGCCGTAGATGGTTTCGACACCGATGATGCCGACGATGATCTCGGCCGGCACGCCGTACTCGGCCTCGGCCCGCGCCAGGGTGCCGCGGTTGGCCTGCCAGAAATTCACCCCGGCCTGGATGCGGACCGGGTCGATGAAGCGGCCGCGATAGACGCGCCAGTTCTTGACGAAAGGCTGGGTGGCCGGCTGCATCAACCGCGCCACGGTGGGGTTGAAGCGCGACTGGCCGATGGCTTGCCGCACCCAGTCCGCATCCAGGCCGCGCCGGCTGGCCAGGTCGTCGGCGAACTGCATGACTTCAGGGCGGGCGGCGTATGGCGCTCCTTGCGCCTGCTCGGTTCGGGCTGCCACTTTCTTTTTTAAGGATTTTGTGGTCTCTGCGCTTGCTGCCCCTGCGCAGGCAGCTATTGAAAACAGAGCAAGCAGGGCGCAGGGGAATGATTTGTAAGGTGTCATGCGAAAAAGGTTGGGTGGCTAGCGCCGGATTCTAGGGAGTTTGCCTGGGAACGGGTGCGCCCCCAGGCCTTGCGACTGCCTGTGCCGCTGCGTCAGGCGGGCCAGGTGATGCGGCTCAATTGCTGGCGGAGCTGGCTGAGCTGGGCTTGCCGCCGGGCGGGCACTGCGCCGGCGCCGGTGCTGCCGGCCGCCGCATTGGCATAGCGCTGCATTTCCAGCTGCACCAGCCAGTCATGCAGCGCCTGGCCCTGGTCGCCGTACTTCTCCAGCACCAGGCGGGCCAGCTGGCGCGGCGAGGTGGCCGGCGTGCTGTCGATGCCGGCCTGGGCCAGCCGCTTGCGGGCGCGGGCCAGCAGGCGCAGCCAGGGGTCGTGCTGGGTGCGCTCCCACAGCGCCCAGCCACCGCCTGCCACGCTCGCCAGCACGATGGCGCCGATCATCAGGTAGCTCAAATCGCGCCAGCTGGGCGTTTCAAAACCGATGTTTTTCAGCAGCTTGAACTGCTGGCCCTGGGTGTAATTGAGCACCCACTGGTTCCAGCCGCTGTTGACCGCCTCCCAGGTGGCGCGCAGCCGGGCCAGCGCGGTCGGGCTGATCGTGCCGAAAGCCTGCGCCACCATGCCCTGGGGCGCCTGCAGCCGCTCGAAGGCGCCGGTGCGTCCCGGTGATACGGCCGAGGTCGGATCGACCCGCACCCAGCCGCGCCCGGCCTGCCACACTTCGGCCCAGGCATGGGCATCGCTTTGCCGCACCGTCCACAGGCCATCGACCGGGTTGCGCTCGCCGCCTTGGTAGCCGGTGACGATGCGCGCCGGTATGTCGAGCGCCCGCATCAGGATGACGAAGCTCGACGCAATATGCTCGCAAAAGCCCTCCTTGCGGTCAAACCAGAACTCGTCGGCGGTGTCTTTGCCATAGACGCCGGGCTCCAGCGTGTAGCTGTAGCCCCCTAGGCGCAGCCGCTCCATCACCGCCTGCACCAGGGCAGCGGTGTCGGCCCTGGCATAGCGCGGGTCGCGCCGCAGCTCGGCGGCCAGCGCCAGGGTGCGCGGGTTGAAGTCCGGCGGCACATCGACATACTCCAGCAGCCCGAGCATGGTTTGCGCCGGCCCATGGGTGAAGGCCGGGTAGCTGACCGCCTTGTAGCGCACCAGTTCGGTCAGCGGCCGGCTGGTCAGCCACTGCAGGTCGGACTGCAGGAAGTTGCGGTAGCCGGGCAGCTCGGGGCTTTCGGGCGCCGCTTCCATCACGAACAGCCAGGGCCGCTGGGTCGGCTCCAGCGTGACCTCGTAGCGCACCGGCTCGCCGCTGGCCTGCAGGTTGGCCGGCAGTACGTAGCGATAGGGCAGGCTGTCGCGCATCGGCAGCCACTGCCTGCCGTCAAAGCCCGACAGTACCGGGCCGCGAAAGTACAGCTGGCGCTGCGGCGGCGGCTCGCCCTCGAAGCGGATGCGCATCACCACGCTGTCGTCCAGCGCCAGCTTGGCAATCGTGCCGACTTCCATGCGGGCGCTCAGGCCGCTGCGGGCATTGATGACATCGCCGGGTGCGCCCCACAGCGGCGCCATGCGCGGGAACAGCAGGAACAGCACCAGCATGATCGGCGTGCCCAGCAGCGCCATCCAGCCGGCGGTCCTGGCGGCCTCCAGCAGCGGCGGCTTGCCCACTGGCATGTGGGCATTGACCAGCGCCGTCAGCAGGCCCATCAGGCCGATCACCATGCTGAAGGCGGTCAGCAGCGACTGCGAATAGAAGAAGTTGCTCAGCATGCAGAAAAAGCCGAGGAAAAAAATCACGAAGGCATCGCGTCGTGCCCGCAGCTCCAGCGTCTTGAGCGTCAGCAGCACCACCAGCAGGGTCACGCCGGCATCGCGCCCGATGAGGGTGCGGTGCGTCATGTAGGTCGCAGCGATGGTCAGCGCAAGCAGCCCCACCAGCCAGAACTTGCGCGGCAGCGGCCGGGCATGGAACGCCAGCCAGCCTCGCCACAGCAGCACCGCGCCGGCACCCAGGCTGCACCACAGCGGCAGCTGGGCGGTCTGCGGCAGCAGCACCCAGGCGATCACCAGCAGCAAAAACAGCGTGTCGCGGCCCTCGCGCGGCAGGGTTTGCAGCGCGGCCAGGGGCGTCGGGCGAAGGGCGGCGGGTGTCATTGCGATTCCATTTCAATCCCGATACGTCGTTGCGTTGCCGTGCTGCAGCGCGGCTGTGCAGCTTCACGCCTCATCTTGCATCGAAATAAGAACGGAATCAGCATGTGGCGAGCGCCTCCAGGCAGCGGCGCTTGTGGGCTTCGCCGCTGTCCGGCCTGATCTCCAGCGTGGGCAGGCGCAGGCCGTAGCGCAGGCCGAGCCGGTCGGTCTGCAGCACCCAGGCGCACAGGCGCGACAGCCGGTGCTCCAGGTCCAGCGGTCCGGCTTGTCTGATGTCGAGCCAGAGTTCATGGCGCTCGGCCTGCTGGGTGTCACGCACCACCAGGCCGCCTGCCTGGTCGTCGGCCTTGGCGGCTTTCTTCCAGAGCACGTTTTTCATCGGGTCGCCGCGCCGATAGCCGCGCACGCCGTCGAATTCGCCGCTGCTTTGCGCCCGCGACGCCGAGCCCGCGCCCTGGGCGCGCGGCTCGCCGGGCGGCAGCGGAGGCGGATTGAGTTCGGGCGCCGGATAGACCATGACCTGCGCGGCCGGCCGCCAGACCGTCCAGACCCGGAAGGTGCCCAGCGGAAACCGGGTTTCGGCCGTCAGCGCCGGCAGCCGGTGCAGGCCGCGCTGGCGCGGGGCAAAGGCGATCTGCACCGTGCTGCTGCCTTGTGCCGGCACATCGGTCCAGGCCCAGTGCCGCTCGGTGCCTTTTTTCGCATTCACTTCCTGCGGGTTCAGCAGGCTCAGGCCGATGCCGTGCCGCACCGAGCGCCGGTTGTTTGTGAGCTTGATGTCAAAAGCGGTGGTGGCGCCCGCGTAGTGCGCGCTGGGCGCTATTAAATTCATGGCAAGCCCGCGCAGCGTGGCATGGCAGACATGCATGCCGACCAGTGCGGTGCCGGCCAGCAGGAAGGTCAGCAGGTAGCCCAGGTTGAGCTGGAAGTTGATCGAGGCAACCAGCAGCACCAGCAGCGTCACCAGCAGCATCAGTCCCGGCCGGGTTGGCAGGATGTACACGGTGCGCTGGGTCAGGGTCACGGTGTCGGTCAGGGGCAGGCGCGCTTCAAACCAGCGCTGAAGGCGCTGCCTGACCGCTGCAATGGAAAAAGCCTCCACGCTCCTCGCTTCGCGTGGTTCGCTGCCCCCCGAGGGGGCTGCTGCGCCTGCGGCCCGGCGAAGCCGGTTCCGCAGCCCTGGCTGGTATAGCGCTGCTCTTACTTGGGATGGCCCAGCGCTGCGGCCGCTGGCTCCCCCTGCATCTGCTGGGGGTGTTTCGGGGACTGCAGGCCGCAATGTCATGGCAGCGGCACGGCGTCCAGCATGGCCCGCACCTGCGCCACCGCGCCCCGGCCGGCGTCGCTGACCGGCACCAGCCGGTGGGCGGCGGTTTGCGGCAGGATGGCCGCGATGTCGTCGGGCGCCACATAGTCGCGCCCGCTCAGGAAGGCCTGCGCCTTGGCCGCCCGCATGATGGCAATGCCGGCGCGCGGGCTCAGGCCCTGCAGGAACCAGCGGCCCGAGCGGGTGGCGGCCAGCAGGTCCTGCAGGTAGTTCAGCAGCGGCTCGGCGGCATGCACCTGCTGCACCAGCTGCTGCAGCTCCAGCAACTCATGCGGCACCAGCCGGGCCTGCAGGCTGTCCACCATGTCGCGCCGGTCGCCGCCCCTGAGCAACTCGCGCTCGGCCGCCCGGTCAGGGTAGCCGAGCGATATCCGCATGTGGAAGCGGTCGAGCTGCGACTCGGGCAGGGCGTAGGTGCCCAGCTGGTCCTGCGGGTTCTGCGTGGCAATGACGAAAAAGGGCAGCGGCAGCGGGCGCGTCTGGCCTTCAATCGTGACCTGTTTTTCTTCCATGGCTTCAAGCAGCGCGCTCTGGGTCTTGGGGCTGGCGCGGTTGATCTCGTCGGCCAGCAGCACCTGGGCAAACATCGGGCCGGGGTGGAAGACGAAACTTTCCTTCTGGCGCTCGTAGATCGACACGCCCGAGAGGTCGCTCGGCATCAGGTCGGCGGTGAACTGCACCCGCGAGAACTGCAGGCCGAACGAGCGCGAGAGCGCATGGGCCAGTGTGGTTTTTCCAACGCCCGGCACGTCCTCGATCAGCAGGTGGCCGCCCGCCAGCAGGCAGGCCACGCAGTCGCTGACCTGCGCCGGCTTGCCCACAATCACCGTGTTAAGCTGATTCAGCAGTGCCTGGAGCTTTTCTTTAACGTGCATGGTTTGATTCATACAGCAATTTTTAACATGATTTACCCATCATGAACACGACCGGTTATTTCACCCACGCGGATTGCTGGAAACATGAAATGGGCGCCGGCCACCCGGAATGCCCGGAGCGGCTCGATGCGATTGAAGCGCAGCTGCTGGCCAGCGGCGTCGGGCAGTCGCTAAAGCGCCGCGAAGCGCCTGTGGCAGCCATCGGCGACATCGAACTGGCGCATGACCGGATGCTGGTGGCCGCCATCCGGGGCCTTGGCGACCAGCTGGCCGACGACCTGCTGGCCGGCGGCCCGAGCCATGTCCAGATCGACCCCGACACCGCGATGAATGTCCACACCTGGAACGCCGCCCTGCGCGCGGCCGGCGCCGTGCTGGCGGCCACCGACGCGGTAATGGCGGGCGAACTGGACAACGCCTTTTGCGCCGTGCGCCCGCCGGGCCACCATGCCGGGCGCGGCAAGGCCATGGGCTTTTGCTTTTTCAACAACATCGCGATTGCCGCCAAATATGCACTGGCCCGCCACGGCCTGAAGCGGGTGGCGATTGTCGATTTCGACGTGCACCACGGCAACGGCACCGAGGACATCATTCGGGGCGATGACCGCATCCTGATGGTGAGCTTTTTCCAGCATCCGCTGTTTCCGTTCAGCGGCGCCGACAGCAGCGCGCCCAACATGGTCAACCTGCCGGTGCCGGCCCATACCCGAGGCATGGACGTGCGCGAGCTGATCGAGATGATGTGGATTCCCCGGCTGGAGGCGTTCAGGCCGGAGATGGTCTTCATCAGCGCCGGCTTCGACGCCCACCGCGAGGACGACCTGGGCCAGATGAACCTGAACGAGCAGGACTACGCCTGGATCACCGAGCGCATCGCGAATGTCGCCCGCCGGCACGCCAGGGGCCGCATCGTGTCGGCGCTCGAAGGCGGCTACAGCCACGGCGCGCTGGGCCGCAGCGTCGAGGCGCACCTGCGCGTGCTGGCTGATTTATAGACAGGCGCGTCTGTTGACGCAAGGAGATTTTCATGAACAGCAACACTGATTTTTCCGCCGTGGCCGCAGCGTCGCCGGCGGTGCTTCATACGGTCGATGGTCGCGGCGTCCACAGCCTGGTACTTAACCGACCGGCCACCTTCAATGCCCTGGGCGAAGAGATGCTGACCGCACTGCAAGTCGCCTTGGATGCCGTGGCCAGCGACGACTCAAGCCGCATCGTGGTGCTGTCGGCCGAGGGCCGGGCGTTTTGCGCCGGCCACAACCTCAAGGAGATGCGCGCCCGGCCCGAGCTGGCCTACTACCAGAAGCTGTTTGCCCAGTGCAGCCGCCTGATGCTGTCAATGCAGAACCTGCCGGTGCCGGTGATTGCCAGGGTGCACGGTCTGGCCACGGCCGCCGGCTGCCAGCTGGTGGCGCAAAGCGACCTGGCCGTTGCCAGCACGAACGCCAGCTTCGGCGTCAACGGGATCGATGTCGGCCTGTTCTGCGCCACCCCCAGCGTGCCGCTGGTGCGCAACATGCTTCCCAAGCAGGCAATGGAGATGCTGCTGACCGGCGAGTTCATCAGCGCCGACGAGGCGCGGGCGCGGGGCCTGGTGAACCGCGTCGTGGCGCCTGAAGCGCTCGATGCCGAGGTGGAAGAACTGGTGCAGGCCATCCTGGCCAAGCCGCGCGAAGCCGTCGCCATGGGCAAGGCGGTTTTCTACCGGCAGCGCGAGACCGGCGTCGAGGCCGCCTACCAGCTCGCCGGGCAGTCCATGGCTGTCAACATGATGCATCCGGTCGCGCAGGAGGGCGTGCAGGCCTTCATCGACAAAAGAAAGCCGCAATGGCCAGCACTGGCGCCCTGAGCCTTCCTGCTTCATCCGCTTCCGCCACCCCGCCTGTCGCCGCGAGCGGGCTGGACAGCCTTGACGGCTGGCTGGCGGCGCTGAGCCGGCCCAGTGCGCTGACCGAGCTGGCCGCGCTGCTGGCCTGCGTTTTGCTGGCCTGGCTGGTCGCCCGCGTGCTCAGGCGCACCGGCTCCCTGCAAAACGACTCGTCGGTCCTGTTTGGCCGGCGTATCGTTGATGGCGTGCTGTTCCCGCTGCTGCTGCTGTCCTTCGCCTACATCGTGCAGGCGCTGCTGGGGCGCTTGATTCCGCTGGCGCTGTTCAAAGTGGCACTGCCGGTGCTGCTGACGCTGGCCGCGATCCGCCTGAGCGCCAAGGTGTTGCAGGTGGCCTTCAAGGACGCGCCGGTGGTGCGGGCGCTGGAGCGGACCTTTTCCTGGCTGGCCTGGGCGCTGATGGTGCTCTGGATCAGCGGCCTGCTGCCCATCATCCTGGACGAACTCGACGCCATCAAGTGGAAGGTCGGCGGTTCGCTGCTGTCGGTGCGCGCCTTGCTGCAGGGCGCGCTGACGGCCGGCATCGTGCTGCTGATCACGCTGTGGATCTCGTCGGCGATTGAAAGCCGCCTGCTGCGCTCGGCCACCGGCGGCGAGCTGTCGCTGCGCAAGGCGGTGAGCAACGCGACCCGCGCGGTGCTGATGTTCGTCGGGCTGCTGATGGCGCTGTCGTCCGTGGGCATCGACCTGACGGCGCTGTCGGTGCTGGGCGGCGCGATTGGCG
>JAQGNK010000023.1 GCA_028291905.1 Polaromonas sp. | reverse complement strand
CATCAACCCCAGACCCGTCAGCGCGGTGAGCAGCAGGCCCCACAGCAGCATCGCGCCGGGGTGGGAAAGCACCACCCGGATGCTGGTGATGGCGGCTGTTACCGCGTCGGTGTCCCGGTCCAGAATCATCGGGATCGACACCACGGCGGTCGAAAACACCAAGGCCGCGAACAGCCCGCCCACCGCCAGGTACACCGCGATGAATTCCAGGTTGCCGGGGTTGAACACCGCGTTGATGACGCCAGTGGTCGAGGGCATGCCGGTGTTGAAGAACACCGCGAACACCACCAGCGAGGCCCGGCCCCACAGCAGTTCCAGCACCACGAGCACCAGCACCAGCATGCCCATGCTGCGGATGTGCGCGTCCCAGCAGGTCAGCGACTCGCCCAGTGCGGGCGTCAGGCCGCGCTCGCGGCGGCGGCTGGTTTCATACAGGCCCATCGCCAGGAACGGCCCGACCAGCAGGCAGCCCGAGGCTATCGTCAGCGTGTACTCGGGCTTTGCGCGAAACACCGCGCCCAGGGTGAAAGCCATCAGCCAGAAGCAGGCGCCATAGAAAAGGCCAATGCCCGGATGCGCCGCCAGGTCGCGCCAGCCGGCGGCCAGCCAGCCAAACGGCGCGCCGGCCCCCAGCGGCAGCATCAGCGCCTGCGGGCCGACGGGCGGCGGCGCTACATAAGGCGTGGCCATGACCGGCAGCTCGCCGGGCAGCGGCCCGGATGCGCTCGGCGGCACCAGCGGCAGCGTGTCGTTGTCGTGCGCGGCGGGATTTGATGGCGGCATGGTGCGTGGCTTTGGAAAGTGCTAAGGAAGTGAAGCAGGGCAATGCGTCGTCGAGTCAACGGCACCCGTCAGGCTAACTACTTCCAGGTGGCCTGACCAGCAGGAAATCACCCGGCCAGCCCCTGCAGCCCCCATCAATGGCCGAAATGTTGCCCTGGATCAAGTTTTGAATGGGCAATTGCCGCTAACCTTGCAGCCCATCGTGCCCCATTCCCCTGTTCCTCCTCCCGCATCCCTTCCGCCGCCGCTGGCACCCGGCGCGCTGGCCTTGCCTGCCATTCGCAGCATCGGCCTGGCCCAGCCGTTCGGCTGGCTGGCGCGCGGCGCGCGCGACATGCGGCGCGGCGGCTGGCTGAGCCTGGCGCACGGCGTGGTGCCGGCGGCTTTCGGCGGCTTGCTGGTAGCGCTGGCGGGGCATCATTTCTGGCTGCTGGCCGGGGCTTTCTCGGGTTTCCTGGTGGTGGCGCCGGTGCTGGCCACTAGCCTGTACGCGATCAGCCGCGCCATCGAGCGCGGCGAGCCGGTCAACCTGCAACTCATCATCAAGACCTGGACGCGCTGGCAGTACTCGCGCTATGCGGTCAGCGGCGGCTACTGGAGCCTGGTGCGCTTCGGCCTGCTGCTGGCGCTGGCCGGCACGGGCTGGGTGCTCACGTCGGCGGCGCTCATCACGCTGCTGGCGGTGCAGCCCGTCAACACGCCGATGGATTTCCTGCGCCATGTGGTGCTGGCGCCGGGCCATCATGTGTTCGAGCTCTGGCTGACCCTGGGCGGCTTGCTGGCCGCGCCGATTTTTGCCTCCAGCGTAATCGCCATGCCGCTGCTGCTCGACCGGCGCGTCGATGTGCTGCAGGCGGTGCTTGCCAGCTGGCAGGCGGTGCTGACCAATCCGGCAGCGCTGGCGCTGTGGGCCGCGCTGATCATGGGCCTGAGCCTGCTGGGCCTGGCGACGCTGCTGCTGGGGCTGGTCGTGGTGCTGCCGCTGCTGGGGCATGCCAGCTGGCATGCCTACCGCGACCTGGTGGAGCCGGGCACGCTGCCGGAGCGCCTGCCGCCCGAGGACGCTGCCTGATGTTCGGCTATTCGGAAGAGCAGATCGCCGCTTTCGGCCTGTCGTTCGGCGTCGGCGCCTTCATGCTCTACATGCTGTTCATCATCGGCCAGCTGGCCTGGACTTCCAAGGCAGGGAAGTTCGGCACTTTCGTCATCTTTCTGGGGCTGGCTTTCGGCATGGTGGGGTTTGTCGCCAAGTACTTCATTCAGTGGATGCTGGAGAAATAAGCACAGCGTGAATAGTCAGGGTCACCATTGAATCGCATGGCAAAAACGAAACATGCCCTTGCGGGCATGTTTCATTCAGCGGGTTGGCAGCACTTTAGTTGCGGTCTGCCCTGATGGGACGAACAGGTGCCACGTAAGGCGCTGGCGCAGGCTGAGGCGCCATGACGACCGGCGCAGGAGGCGCCGCCACAGGCGCTGGCGCGACATAGACAGGCGCCGGGGCCACATAGGCAGGGGCTGCTGCGTAAGGCGCTGGGGCCTGTGCCTTGGGGCCCAGGGCGATGTTCAGTCCGGCCGAGATTACCCAGTCGCCCATATTGCTAGTGCTAGCCGAGTTACCCTTGTTGCCATGCAACTGGTAGCGGGCATCAGTGCGAAAGTCCATGTTATCCGTCAGCCGCTTGGTGAAACCCAAACCGGCTTTGAGCAGCGCATTGTCGTTACGCTTGCCATTCGTAGAACCTCCTTCACGCACAAAACCCAGTCCAACCACGGCATAAGGTGCGAAATCAGGGTTGCGGTTGAAGAAGTACAGGCCATCAAGGCTGACATTGGCTTGTCTGTCATTTGAGGCGTGTTTGATGTACTGGCCGCCGAATTCCACGTTCCACTTGTCGTTCAAGGCCTTGCCGACTGCCAGTCCCACGGCTCCGCCAGTGTCTCTTTGGCGGTCTTTGTCATTGATGACCACTCCAACGGTTGGCGCAACGTACCAGCGGCCGTCATGAGTCGCTTGCGCGAAGGCGGCGGTTCCGGTCAAGCCTAAAACGGCAACTGCGGCAAGAGAGGAGAGTTTCATCGGGGTGCTTTCTGAAGTTGGATAAATTGGAAATTCTTACGATGTTCACATCGACAGGCAAATGTTACATACCGAGACTGCCTTTGGTAAGTGAAGTTTTGTCCTCCTTGTTGAAAGAAAAACTCCCTCCACCTCGTAGGAATTTCCTTTCATGGGCATGAGCTGATGCTCGGTAAGCCTGTTTTTAGAGCATCAGCATGCAAGGCAATCCATGCCATGCCGTTGAAACAGTGGCTGCATCGCCAATTCATGGCTGCATCCGGCTTGACCACTCAGCAGGTCTCAAGCATAAAAAGGCTTGCAGCGCAGTTCAGGATTAAGAAAGTAGCTATGAATTCCGTAGCTTGAAGCACGGCCTGGAAAATAGCTCGGCTACCCGTCAGAAAGCGCTGCCCTACCAGCCTTGAAGGCGGATTACACAAAATCGCTGGAGTTGCTTAAAGCCGCGACTGAAATTCATGGGATTTTGCATGGATGTGCATCGCATTGGGGTGTAACCAGGCGTGAGTAACTGCCGCTGGTGGCCGGCTACAAAGCCGCTCTGGCGGCCGCCAGATCCCAGCCGGCCCAGCCGCAGCTCTTGAACAGCACCGGCCCGCTGGCCTTGAAGTGTTCATCTGCCAGCGCATCGGCCAGGCTGGCAAAGCGGGACACATCCAGCCCGGCCTGCAGCAGATCGCCTGCCTCATGCGCGGCATCGGCAGTGTCCACCACTACCGTGCCATGCGCTGCGAAGAAATTGCACAGCCCGGCCTCCAGCTCGGCCATCTGCGGCGTGAAGGCACCCACTGCCGCGATAAAGCCGTCGCTGCGCGGCGGGGCGCTCAGCACCACTGCGCTGGCAGGCGTGCAGGTTACCGCCATCGGGCAGTCGGCCAGCGCTGCATTGGCGTCCGGCACGCCGCGCGCCTTCAGGCCCAGTGCCTGCGCATGGGCCAGCAGGCGTTCAGTGCTGGATTGGCTGCGCGAGGCGATGAAAAATTCAGTGACGCCCATCACGTCGGCAAAGGCTTGCAGATGGGCCGTGCCCTGCACGCCCGCCCCGACGATCAGCACCGGCCCCTGCTTGCAAGGCGCCAGCCGCTGCGCGGCCAGCACTGAAACGGCTGCGGTTCGCCGTGCCGTGACCGTCGGGCCGTCCAGCACCAGCCGGCGCTCGCCGCTTGCCACGTCAAACACCACCACATCGCCCTGGATCGCTGGCCGGCCGCTGGCCGCGTTGCCGGGCGTGAAGGTGATCAGCTTGGTGATGGCGGTGCGGGCATCAAGCGCAGGCATGACAAACAGGCTGCCGCCTCCGGCCAGCGGAATGACCAGCCGCCTGGGCACCTGCACGGTGGGGTCTTTCAGCAGCCGGGCAAGCTCCCTGACCAACGCCGGATAGGGCAGGCGTGCGGCAGTCAGCGCGGCGTCGAGCAGGGCAGGAAAGGCGGGTGTCGGGCAGGCAGGTTTCATGGTTGCCATGGTACGTTGGCCGACTGCCGGGCAGGGCGCGAGCAATAGCGTATTTATCCTACATGGCGATGCGCAAAACGCCCAGATGCCTTGCAAGCTCGACCTTTAGCATCGGTGCAGCTTAAAAATGAGGAGTTGGGCGATGTTTTCCGAGCATTTGAAAAAAGTTGACCCCGTATCCCGCCTGGGTCTGTTCGGTGTCGTGGCCGGCCTGATATTCGTCTGCCAGCTGGTGGCGCTGGTCATGGTGGCGAACGGACAGGTCCAGAAAGCGCAGCACCGCGATGTGCAGGACAAGGCCGCTAAAACGGCTATGTTGGACTGCGCCAAAAACTACTCGGGTTCGGCCCGTACGCTGTGCATCGATCAGGTCAATGTAGCCCTCAATCCCTATCCGTCGTTTTCCCCCGCGCCCGTGGAATTAGCGACTGCACAAGCGGCAGGCCAACACCGCAGCGCCACGGCAGGTGCGCCATCTTCCGCAGCAAATGGGCGTGGTTTCATGCAGGCCGCATTCGACAGCAGCCAGTGATGAGCGGCAGGCCGACCCATTTCACACACAACATGCTGACCCCGCATGACGGGGCGGCTCGAACTCGGGATTGATGCGCGATGAGTGCCATGCCCACCCTGTCCAGTCTGGTCGCCGAGCTTGACCAGGCGCGGCTCAACGCCCAGGCCCTGAACTGGCCAGCTACTACCCCGCAGACGCTGGAGCAGGCTTATCAGGCTGCACTCGCGGTGCGCGCCATGCGCGTGGCCGCAGGCGAGCGCCCTGCGGGCTACAAGGTCGGTTTCACCAACCGCAACATCTGGCCGCGCTACGGCGTGGATGCACCCATCTGGGGAACGGTCTGGGAGTCCACGCTGGCCCAGGTCGCTTTCGGCGCGGCCAACAGCGGTGCCCTGTCGCTCACAGGCCTGTCCGAGCCGCGCATCGAACCCGAAATTGTTTTTTGCCTGCGCCACGCGCCGCCCGCCGATTGCACCGCCGACCAGCTGGTGGCTTCGCTCGACTGGGTCGCGCATGGCTTTGAAATCGTGCATACCCATTTTCCCGGCTGGAAATTCACCGCCGCGCAGGCAGTGGCTGATGCTGGCCTGCATGGCTTGCTGCTGGTCGGCCACCGCGTCATGCTGCCGGCCATGGGGATGAACGCCGTGGACCTGATCCAGGCGCTGGCCGGCTTGCGGCTGCAGCTGCATGAAGGCGGCGTTTTGAAGGACGAGGGCAAGGGGGTCAACGTGCTCGACGGCCCGGTCCAGGCGCTGCTGCACTTCGTGCGGGAGCTGCGGGCAACGCCCGGCGCGCCAGCCCTGGCGGCTGGCGATCTCATCACCACCGGCACCCTGACCGATGCCCATCCGGTGCTGCCGGGCCAGACCTGGCATACCTGCATCGAGGCGCAAGGCCCCGTGGCCGACGAACTGGCTGGCTTGACGGTTCGCTTCGAATGACCGGCCCCAGTGGCCCCAGCCATCCTGTCCACGCGTCGGGCGACGCATCAAACATCAATTTACTTACTCAATTTGCTTTTTCATGCCGGCCGCACTCAAGTAGAGTGGGCGCATCAAGCAGCTTGCACCGGGAGACACCATGAAATGGGAAGGCAATCGAGAGTCTGAGAATGTCGAAGACCGGCGCAGTGACGGCAGCGGAGGTTTCAGTGATGGCGGTGGCCTGCTCGGCGGGCGCAGCATCGGCATCGGCACCATCGTCGTGGCGCTGCTGGGCGGGTGGATGTTCGGCATCAACCCGCTGACCATCCTGAGCATGCTCAGCGGCGGCGGCGCGCCCACGGCGC
>JAQGNK010000317.1 GCA_028291905.1 Polaromonas sp. | reverse complement strand
GGGCGCGTGCGCGGCGAGCCAGCCGTTGAGCGCTTTTTCAGCCCGTTCAATGGTCGGCCAGATCGGCCACAGGGTGTCGTCCAGGTCCAGGGTGACGGCTTTGACAAGGGTGAGATCGAGCATGGGTAGGCGAGAATACCGCATGTCCTTTGAAACCGAGCCTTCCTTCACCCACGGCGCGCCGCCCAAGGCGGCGTCAACCACTGCCATCCTGCTGTGCAACCTGGGCACGCCCGACGCGCCGACCGCCCCGGCGCTGCGGCGCTACCTGGGCGAATTCCTGAGCGACGCCCGCGTCGTCGAGATTCCAAAAGCCATCTGGTGGCTGATCCTGCACGGCGTCATCCTGCGGGTGCGGCCCAAGAAATCAGCCGCCAAATACGCCAGCGTCTGGCTGCCCGAGGGCTCGCCGCTCAAGGTCTGGACGCAAAAGCAGGCGCTGATGCTGCGCGGCTACCTGGGCCAGCGCGGCCATGCGGTGGAAGTGCGCTACGCCATGCGCTACGGCAACCCGTCGATTGCCTCGCAGCTCGACCAGCTAAAAGCTGACGGCGTGAACCGCGTCCTGATCCTGCCGGCCTATCCGCAGTACAGCGCCACCACCACCGCCAGCGTGTTCGACGCGGTGTACGGCTGGGCCGCCAAGGTTCGCCGCATCCCGGAGTTCCGCTTTGTCAACCACTACCATGACGACGCCGGCTACATCGCCGCGCTGGCCGACAAGATCCGCAAGCACTGGCAGCTGAGCGGGCAGTCCGAGCAGCTGGTGATGAGCTTTCACGGCGTGCCCGAGCGCACCTTGACGCTGGGCGACCCCTACCACTGCGAATGCCAGAAGACGGCGCGGCTGCTGGCCGAGAAGCTGGGTCTGGCGAAGGACCGCTACAAGGTCACTTTCCAGTCGCGCTTTGGCAAGGCCAAATGGCTGGAGCCCTACACCGAGCCGACGCTGGTGCAGATGGCCAGGTCGGGCGTGAAAAGCGTTGATGTGGTCTGCCCCGGCTTTACAGGCGACTGCCTGGAGACGCTGGAAGAAATCAACATGGAGGCGCGCCACGCCTTCCTGGAGGCCGGCGGCAAGGCTTTCAGCTACATCGACTGCCTCAACGACAGCCCGCAGTGGCTGGCGGCGCTGGCCGAGCTGGGCATCCGGCACCTGGGCGGCTGGGACACCGGGGCGCCAGCCGACCCAGAGGCGCTGGCGCAAACCTGCGCCCGCGCCAGGGCGCTGGGCGCCGTGAAATGATTTTGATAGCAGCTTGCACAGGCGCATCCTGCGCAGCAGGCCTTTTTTGCTTGAAAACAGAGCGCTGAGCCTCCTTTTCACCCGGCATGGCCCGGCCCGCTCTTACTGCAGCCTGCAGATGTCCTTGAGGCACAGCTAAGAAACGCCTGATGAGAAGACAGGAATTCTTGAAACCGCCGTTAAGGGTTTGCCATAGGCAACTTCCCACTTGCCAAACCGGACAGTCATAGGGCTGCCAGGCATGGTGCGAACGAGCGGATTCGGGCCACCGGGATCTGTCATGGTGGTCAAAATACTCAAGGAGCAAAACATGAACCTGCAGAGCAGAAAGTTTCATCTTGTGTCGCTGGCTGCGGCCGCCATCGCCGTCTTGGGTGCTTCGGGCTGCGGCGGCGATGATGACGAGGCGCCTCCCGTGGTGCCGCCACCCAAGGCCATGAGCTGCGCGGAACTGAACGGCATGGCGATTGCCAGCGCAACGATTGGGCTGCCCACCACCGGCGCCTCCGTCACCAGCACCGAAGTCGTTGCAGCCGCCGGCACGGGCGCGGCAGCCGTTGGCGAATATTGCAAGGTGCTGGGTGACATCAACCCGGTCAGCGCCAGCGCGCCCAAGATCAAGTTCCAGCTCAACCTGCCGTCAAACTGGAACCAGAAAGCCATGATGTTCGGCGGCGGGGGCTACAACGGCATCATCGCCACCGGAACTGGCAACGTGCCGGCCGGCCCGTCCAACCAGCAGCTGCCGCTGGGGCGCGGCTATGCCACCTTCGGCAGCGATTCGGGCCACCAGGCCAATGTCAACGGCAGCCGCGACGGCACCTTCGGCGCCAATGACGAGGCCCTGAAGAATTTTTCCGGCGACGCGATCAAGAAAACCCGCGACACCGCGATGGCCATCATCAAGGCCCGCTATGCCGACACGGTGCAGAAAACCTACTTCGCCGGCGGCTCCACCGGCGGGCGCGAGGCACTGCTGGCAGTGCAGAACTGGCCGCAGGATTTTGATGGCGCCATTGTTTTGTATCCGGCCTGGAACGCCGCCAGCCTGGACCTGCAGTTCGGCCGCATCACCCGCGAACTCGCCAAGCCGGGCGCCTATCCGAGCCGGGCCAAGCGCAAGGCGCTCTACGACGCCGCCATGGCCGCCTGCGACCCGCTCGATGGCGTGAACGACGGACTGATCAGCAATGCAAATGCCTGCAACGCCAGCTTCAACCCGGCCACCGCAACCTTGAACGGCGCGCTGCTGCGTTGCGCCGGCGGCCTTGACACCGGCGAGTCCTGCCTGTCGGACGCGCAGATTGCCGCTTTCAACGTCACCAACACGCCGCTGCTGCTCAACTACACCCTGGCCAGCGGCGAAACCAGCTATCCGGGCTTCAACACCTGGGGCACGGATTTTGGAAATCCGGGCAGCAGCCCGGTGCAGCCGACAGTGCTGACCTTGTCCCTGGGCACCGAGCAGCCGGCCAATCCAATGCCTCCCATCACCGCGACGACCAGTCCGCCCTACCTCAGCACTTTCTGGGACCAGTGGGTCAAGTATTTCGTGACGCGTGATCCGGCCTTCAACTCCCTGAGCCTGGACCCGCAAAACCCAGGCAGCTGGCAGGCCCGCATCGTCGAGCTGACCGGCATTCAGGATGCCAATAAGGCCGACCTGTCGCCATTCCAGGCCAGGGGTGGAAAAATCCTGATGGCCCATGGCATGGGCGATGCGCTGGTCAGCACCCGCGCCACCCAGCAGTATTACGGCCGGCTCACCACCGCCATGGGACCGGCCAAAGTCAACAGCTTCCTGCGCTACTACGAGATTCCCGGCTATGGCCACGCGGCCAGCAGCGTCTTCAATGCCGCCTGGGATTCACTCACCACGCTGGAGAACTGGGTTGAAAAAGGCACTGCACCGCCAAGCCAGACCGTGGCCGACACCGCCGGCGTGCCCGGCCGCACCCGGCCACTGTGCGACTACCCGGCCTGGCCTAAGTACAGCGGCTCGGGCGATGTGAACGCGGCGCAAAGCTTTGGCTGCGCCACGCAATAACCCCTCCGCCGGGGTGCCGGCCGCGCAGCCGTGATGGTGGTGGGCAATCGACTGGCAAACGCCGCTCAGCGCTGGCGAGGCCAAGGCAGATTCGAGAAGCCCCCATCCCGGCCTTTCCCCAGCGGGGGAAGGAGAAGCACGGGGACGGCGGCCCACCTGCGTGATTGAGCATAAAAACAGCACCAGCGCAGGCAGCGCTTGCGCAAGCAGCTACTGATTCAATAGCAAGCCGCGCTTCAGCGCACCAGGCAAGGCCCCTTGGGGTCGAACTTCCAGCCCGGAATCAGGTACTGCATCGCCATCGCGTCGTCCCGCGAGCCCAGGCCGTGCTGCTTGTAGAGCTGATGGGCTTTCTCGACCTCCACCATGTCCAGTTCGACGCCCAGGCCGGGCTTTTTCGGCACCTCGACAAAGCCGCCGGTGATCTGCAGCGGCTCCTTGGTCAGGCGCTGGCCGTCCTGCCAGATCCAGTGGGTGTCAATCGCCGTGACACGGCCCGGCGCCGCTGCGCCGACGTGGGTGAACATGGCCAGCGACACATCGAAATGGTTGTTCGAATGCGAGCCCCAGGTCAGGCCCCAGTCGCGGCAGGTCTGCGCCACCCGCACCGAGCCGGCCATGGTCCAGAAATGCGGGTCGGCCAGCGGAATATCGACCGACTGCAGCGCTAGCGCATGCGTCAGCTGGCGCCAGTCGGTGGCGATCATGTTGGTGGCCGTCGGCAGGCCGGTCGCGCGGCGGAACTCGGCCATCACCTCGCGGCCCGAAAAGCCCTCCTCGGCGCCGCACGGGTCCTCGGCATAGGCGACCACGCCGCGCGCATCGCGCATCAGCCGGATCGCGTCCTTGAGCAGCCAGCCGCCGTTGGGGTCGAGCGTGACCCGAGCCTCGGGAAAGCGCTCGTGGATGGCGGTGACCGCCGCCACCTCGTCCTCGCCGCGCAGCACGCCGCCCTTGAGCTTGAAGTCGTTGAAGCCGTAGCGCTCGTAGGCCGCCTCGGCCAGCCGCACCACGGCCTCAGGCGTCAAGGCGACTTCGTGGCGCAGCCGGCTCCAGGCATCGGCGCCCTCGGGCTCCGATGCATAGGCCAGGTCGGTTTTGGCCTTGTCGCCGATGAAAAACAGGTAGCCCAGCATCTCAACCTTGTCGCGCTGCTGGCCCTCGCCCAGCAGCGCCGCCACCGGCACTTCCAGGTGCTGGCCGAGCAGGTCGAGCAGCGCCGATTCCAGCGCGGTGACCGCATGGATGGCCACCCGCAGGTCAAAGGTCTGCAGGCCCCGGCCGCCGGCGTCGCGGTCGGCAAACAGGGTCTGGGCCTGCTGCAGGATGCGCAGGTGGTTGCCAATCGGCTGGCCGATCACCAGGCTGCGCGCATCCTCGATGGTCTGGCGAATTTTCTCGCCGCCGGGCACCTCGCCGACGCCGGTGTGGCCCGAGCTGTCGGTCATCAGAATAAGGTTGCGGGTAAAAAACGGTCCATGCGCGCCGCTCAGGTTCAGCAGCATGCTGTCGCGGCCGGCGACGGGAATGACCTGCAGGCCGGTGACGATGGGAGTGGGCATAAGGTTTTCTTCTGGGATAAGGTTGTCGGCAGGATGCTTGAATTCAGGCATGAATGGCTTGGAAATCAAATTGTTATCGTTAACAAATCTCCTGTCAATCAAAACTCAGTGAAAGAACGAAAGGACTGGGAAAAACGTGTCGGCAATGCCCCGATGCGCAGCTTTACCGTGGCACCCCTAAAAAGGCCTCTTCGACCATGCCGCGCCGCTGCTCGAAACCATCTCGTGCTCATGCTTCGCCAGGGCGGTATCAAGGCTTGAGGGCGCCATCAGCAGGCTCGTTTCGATATGGCCCCCCCTGAAAAACGCATCCCTGGTTGAGTGGTTCAAGTTCAGCCAGCTATTGAATTCATAGCTGCTTGCCCAGGCATCCATTGCGCCAGAGGCTGATTTGATGCCGGAACGGTGTTTTACCAAGCAGTGCCAGGGCGGCTGGGCCTGCAAGCCAAACAAAGCCACACCGCCTGCCTGCACGGTGTGCTGCTTGTCCGTCAAGCCCTATGGCGTGGCGCTTGCCCGCGTCACGCCTTGAGCTTGAGCAAGCCCACCATGACGCTGAAGGTGGTAGCGTCGAATTCAATGAAGCTTTTGAAGCTGGGCCCGGACAGCCAGGAAGACTCCCAGTGGTTTTGATTCAGTATTTTTTGCCAGGACGCGTCGGTGGTGGCGGCTTTGACCGCCTGCGCCATCTCGACCTGGCGCTGCGCGGTAACGCCCTGGCCGGTAAACACGCCGCGCCAGTTGGACATGTCCACATTCACGCCCTGCTCGCGAATGGCAGGAATGCCGAACACGGCGCGCTTGGACGACACGCCGATGGCGCGCAGCTTGCCGCTGGCCAGCTGGTCGCTGAATTCGCTGTAGCCGGAAACACCGGCAACCGCCTTGCCGCTCATCACAGCCTGAACCACTTCAGGGCCGCTGGCAAAAGGCAGGTAAACCAGCGCTTCAGGCGGAATGCCTGTGGCACGGGCAAAAACGCCAGAAAACACATGGTCCACGCCGCCAGAGCCGCCGCCGGCAATCGGCACCTCCTGCGGTGCGGCCTTCATGCGTTCAGCCAGCGCCTTGATGCTGCGAATCGGGGAATTGGCCGCCACCACCACCACCAGGTAATCACTGGTCAGGCGCCCGATGGGATGAATCCGGCTCATGTCCACTGCCGGCTTTTGCAATGCCACCGCCCCCACCATGACGCTGCCGCCCATCAAAAGGGTGTTCGGGTCGTTGCTGTATTTCTCGACATAGTGGGCCAGCCCAATCGTGCCGCCCTTGCCGCCCATGTTTTCATAGCTGACCTCTTCAGTCACGCCGGCGCCCACCAGGGCCACGCCCAGCGCGCGGCCGGTCTGGTCCCAGCCGCCGCCGGGATTGGCTGGAATGACAATGCGCAGACTTGGCGCCAGCAGCGCTGGCTTGGACAGGGTGCTGGCAGCGGGCTTCTGCGCCCCCGCCGGCAACGCCATCCCAGCCCATGCCACGGCACCCAAGCCACCTAGAACACTTCGACGTTTGAGAGAGCGCATACTTTTCCTTTGTTGAACATAAACGGACGCATACAAATGATACAGATATCAAACATGATAAAGCTGACAAATATATGTCGAACAATTGAAAAGTCACACTTTCTTTTTGATTAACGACTTGGCCAGGCGTGGCAGCACCAAGACCGCTACCACCACCACGATCAGGATGAGCGACACCGGCCGCTCGATGAAGACCCTGGCGCTGCCTTCGCCGATGGACATCGCGTTGCGCAACTGCGCCTCTGCCAAGGGCCCCAGGATCATGCCGACCACAACCGGCGCGGTCGGGAAGTCATAGCGCCGCATGATGACGCCCAGCACGCCGATGCCGTAGAGCAGAAACAGGTCGAAGGCACTCTGGCGCATGCCATAGACGCCGACCGTGGCAAAAATCAGGATGCCCGCGTAGAGGTAAGGCTTGGGGATCTTCAGCAGCTTGACCCACAGGCCGACCAGCGGCAAGTTGAGCACCAGCAGCATCAC
>JAQGNK010000308.1 GCA_028291905.1 Polaromonas sp. | reverse complement strand
TGATCGCTTTTGTTTATGAGCCTTATATGCCTGCAGCCCTTTAACTGCATGCGCAAACAGCTACTGAATTCATAGCGCTTCCGCCTTTCGCCAAGCATGGTCTCCTGATGCATTTTTTATCTTCCTTTTGACTCTGGGTTAACCATTCAGGAATGCTTTCAACGCCTTCCCTAAAACGTATTGAAACAGACGAAAGAGCTAAACGAAAGAAGTGAAGGCGTGAGGCTTGATAAAAGGCCGGAGTTCGTCAGGCACGATGACTTTTATCGCTGTCTCGCATCATCACTGCACCGGCCAAATCCCGGATGATGAAAGCCGCTGCGGATCGGAGTAGCCTATTTCCCGCTAACCGGCGCGGACACCCCATCCTGAACCGGCACAGCCGCTGCAGCCGGATGCAACGCCGCATACCGCTCCAGCAAGACATACAGCCCCAAGCCGCCAGCCAGCGGTAGGAAATAGTAAATCGCCCGATAGGCCAGCACCGCGCCCATCAGCCTGCCCTGCGGCACCGCACCGGACAGCAGCGCCAGGTACACCGCCTCCAGCACGCCGATGCCGCCGGGCAGCGGCATGACCACGCCGGCTATCGACGCTGCCATCAGCACGCCCAGCACCGTGCCGTAAGGCACCTGGCGGCCCAGCAGCAGATACATTGCCATGCCCATCAGCGACCAGTTGATGGCCGACACGCACAGCTGCATCACCGCGATGTCGGGCGGGGGCAGCTTGATCTGGCGCCTGCGCACCCGCCAGGCGCGCCCCTGCCAAACCTTGCAGGCCGCGACATAGCCCGCCGCCAGCAGCAGCATGGCCACGCCCACCATGCGCAGGGTTCCGGGCGGTACATGGGCCTGGGGCGGCAGCGCAATGGCGCCAGAGGCGAACAGGCCGCCGGCCACCACGCCGTAGCCCAGCCAGTTGGTGGCGGCGCTGATGCCGATGATCTGGGCAATCGTGGTTTCGTCCAGGCCGGAGCGGGCATACAGCCGTGCCCGCGTCGCCACGCCGCCCACCAGCGAGCCCAGGTTGAGGGTGAAGGCATAGCTGGTGATGGCGATCGCCCAGGTTTCCCAGGGCGGCAGGCGGTGGCGCGTGTGGTAGCGGCCGATCAAATCAAAGCAGCCGTACAGCGCATGGCTGGCCGTGGCAAGGCCCAGCGCTGCCAGCAGCAGCAGCGGCGAATAGGCCTTGAGCGCCTGCCAGGCGCCGGCCCAGTCCACCTTGTTGGCATGCGAAACCAACAGCCCCAGCACGATGAGCGCAAAGGCCGGAAGCAGCCAGCGGCGCACGCGCGCCCAGACTGACGCGGGCGCTGCCTCGGCTGTGGAGTCGGGAACCGCGCCCGCAGTGATTGCCATGATGCCAACAATTCTGAGGCAGCGCAAAATGCCCGCGCGGCCTCGCCTGCCCCACCTTTCTGTAGGCGCAAGCCGATGTTTGCCAGCACTGCCAGGGTGCGGCAGGCAGCGCGGCAAGCCCGGCGGCACGGGGCTGACAGGGCTCAAAAGCCGAAGAGGGCTGATGACGAAAAATAGCTGGGCTACTATCAAAAAGATAGCTTTTTACGTAGGCAATGGAAGGGCTACAAGCCTTTTTTATGATGAAACCGTGGCAATCCCATGGTGGCGCAGCGCCCATCGGCCGGCCTGCCCTTGCAGGCCCCCGTCAGCCACGCATAATTCCAACCACCCTACCCGCTGCGTCAAAGCCCCATCCCACAGGCCAGCCATGACCTTGACAAAATCTCAAAAAACCCTGCTGCTGGCCGTGGCGGCGGCCAGTCTGCTGGCCAACCTCTACCTGGCCTGGACGCTGAGCCCGGCTGGCGCCGGCCGGCCCTGGGCCAGCGCCTCGTCGCTGGATCAGATCGAGGTCATCCGCACCCCCGGCGGCTTGCTTCAGGTCAGCACCCTGCGCTCGGCCGAGACATTCCAGGCCACGCAAGACCATGACCTGATGGGCCTGCCGCTTGGCAAAACCACCACCCAGATCCGCGTGCCCGCCACTTTCCAGTACCACGTCGCGCTGGCGCCGGAGTGGAAGATCACGCGCCGGGACAAGGCCCTGACGGTGGTTGCCCCACGCGTCAGGCCCACGCTCCCGGTGGCCATCGACACCACACGAATGGAAACGCTGACCTCGGGCGCGTGGTCGGTGCTGACCGGGCCAGCTAATCTTGCCCAGCTGCAGCAATCCATCAGCCCAGGACTGGCCGCCAAGGCTGCGTCGCCGGCCTATATCGCGCTGCAGCGCGAAGCGGCCCGCAAGACGGTGACCGAGTTCGTGACCAAGTGGGTGCTGGAGCAGCAGGGCCGCAAGCCATCGGACGGCTACACGGTCAGGGTGCTTTTTGCCGATGAGCCGATAGAGGCCCTGGGCACGCTGCCGGCCTCGGCCATCGCCGCGCAATAAGGTATTTGCTATTAAATCAATAGCCATCTACGCAGGTTCTACCTGCACAAGAGCCATATTTCATTACTCAAGCCGCGCAATTCCGTCGGTTTGGAGCCAGTAGAAGAACTGTTCGTTTTACAACGCCGACAAATCGATCCGCTCGGACCGAATGCGCTCAGCCACGCCAACCGCCAGGCCGGCGCTTTCAACCACATCCACACGAAACGGGAGGCGGCTGGCCTCAAAGCCGTCTCGCAATGCCGCACGCTGCGCCCAGTTGAGCTTTGGGGGTTGCGTGAGCAGCAAGTCCAAGTCTGAAAATGGCCGTGCCTTGCCGGTCGCGCGTGAGCCAAAAACCCAGACCTGCGCCCCAGAAATGACCTGGGCAATGATTTGCCGCACATCGTGAAGTTGCTCCGGACTCAGCGCCACCCCAAGGCGGTGGGCCCCAAGCGGCGCGGTAATTTGCGGGTCAGCGCCCAAGGCTTTTCTCCAGCTCGGCCAACAAGGCCACGGCGCCTGCGGCAAATTGGTCTACCCCTGCGGCCACCTCCGCAGCTTTGGCTTCATCATAAGTGTGGCTGGTGGCATTGCGCATTTCACGCCACTGCCGCCACAGGCCAGGGTCGGCCAGCAGACCTGCGTCGGCTGCCTTGCGCAGCAGGTCATTGAAAGACAGATCAATGACCAGGTCCGCAGCCTCCGAGCGCTCTATCAAAACGCGTCTGAGCATGCGCACGGACAACTCGTAGGTGAATTCAAACGATTGAATGACCGCCGAACGCAAATGCGGCTTGAGGGCAGCGCCCTGCGGCAGTTCATGCCAAAAGCGCAAAGCCTCTTGCAACTGGGCAAGGGCTTTGACAAGTGACGACAGGTCGATAGGCTTTGCGGTCATGGCTGGATTGTCTGATGGTTTGGGTTTGGCTGGCAATGCCAAGGATTGGCACGTGGCGTATTAGCTATTCAATTCATAGCTGCCAGCGCCGGTCGCCAAAGCGCCAGCAGCCACTCTCATCATTCAACCCGCACGATCCCGGTCGGCTTGAAGCCCAGGTCGGCCGCCTTGCCCTTGCGCGCCCTCACCGTCCGCGCATTGTTCAGGCTGCGGATTTCCAGCGTTTCCTCGCGCGGCTTGTTGCCCCGGCCGATGCCTTCGATGCGAACGCTTCGGGTGTAGGCGGCCGCGCCGGCCAGCGCGTCCTTGTCCTCCAGGTCGATCAGCAGCAGGCCGCGCCCGCCCTTGTCCATCTGCTTCATCTCGCTGATGTCGAAGGTCAGGATGCGTTGGCCGGTCGAGGCGCAGGCCACATGGGTGGCCGGCGCCAGCGGCTGCGCGCCCGATGTGCCCTTGACATGCGAAGGCCGGCAAATCGTCTCGCCTTCATTCAGGCCGATGTAGGCCTTGCCGCTCTTGTTGCGCGACACCATGCCTTCCACCGTTGCCAGGAAGCCGTAGCCGCCCGAACTCGACAGCAGCAGCACGGCCGGCGCTGGGCCGGCGAAGTAATGAAGCAGCTGCGTGCCCGATTCCAGCTCGATCAGCGTCGTGACCGGCTGGCCGTCGCCGCGCGCGCCGGGCAGCAGCGCCACCGGCACCGAGTACAACCGGCCGTTGCTGCCGAACGCCAGCAGGGTATCGACGGTGCGGCATTCAAACGTGCCGTAGAGCGCATCGCCCGCCTTGAAGGCAAAGCTGGCGGGCGCATGGCCGTGGCCGCCGCGCGCCCGCACCCAGCCCTTGCTGCTGACCACCACCGTCACCGGCTCGTCGATCACCTTGATGTCCAGCACCGATTTCTTCTCGGCCTGGATCAAGGTGCGGCGCGCATCGGCGAACAGCTTGGCGTCGGCCTCGATCTCGCGGATCATCAGCCGGCGCAGCGCCGACGGATTGCCCAGGATGTCTTCGAGCTTGCCCTGCTCCTCGCGCAGGCTTTTCAGCTCCTGCTCGATCTTGATGGCCTCCAGCCGCGCCAGCTGGCGCAGCCGGATTTCCAGGATGTCCTCGGCCTGCCGGTCGCTCAGGCCAAACCGCTCCATCAGCGCTGATTTTGGCTCGTCGGACTGGCGGATGATGGCGATCACTTCGTCGATGTTGAGCAGCACGGTCTGCCGGCCTTCGAGGATGTGAATCCGCGCCAACACCTTGTCGAGGCGGTGCTGCGAGCGCTTTTCGATCATCGTCTGGCGGAAGGCGATCCATTCCGTCAGCATCTGCCGCAGTGATTTCTGCGTCGGCCGGCCGTCCAGACCGATCATGGTCATGTTGATGGGCGAGGAGCTTTCCAGGCTGGTGTGGGCCAGCAGCGTGCCGATGAGTTCTGCTTGGCTGATGCGGCTGGTCTTGGGCTCGAACACCAGGCGCACGGCGGCGTCCTTGCTGGACTCGTCGCGCACCACGTCGAGCACCGCCAGCATGGCCTGCTTGAGCTGCACCTGGTCCAGGCTAAGGGCCTTCTTGCCGAGCTTGATCTTGGGGTTGGTGATGTCCTCGATTTCCTCCAGCACCCGCTGGGTGCTGACGCCGGGCGGCAGCTCCTGCACCACCAGCTGCCACTGGCCGCGCGCCAGGTCCTCGATCTTCCAGCGCGCCCGCACCTTGAGCGAACCCCGGCCGGTGCGGTAGGCGGCGGCGATGTCGGCGTGGCTGGAGATGATCTGGCCGCCGCCGGGGTAGTCCGGGCCGGGAATCAGCACGGCCAGTTCCTCGTCGGACAGCTTCGGGTTCCTGACGAGCGCGACGCAGGCATCGGCCACCTCGCGCAGGTTGTGGCTCGGGATTTCGGTCGCCAGCCCGACGGCGATGCCGCTGGCGCCGTTCAGCAGGGTGAAGGGCAGCCGGGCCGGCAGCTGGCGCGGTTCCTCGGTCGAGCCGTCGTAGTTGGGGATGAAGTCGACCGTGCCTTCGTCGATCTCGTCCATCAAGAGGCTGGTGATGCGCGCCAGGCGGGCCTCGGTGTAGCGCATGGCGGCGGCGCCGTCGCCGTCGCGCGAGCCGAAGTTGCCCTGGCCGTCGATCAGCGGGTAGCGCTGCGAGAAGTCCTGCGCCATGCGCACCAGCGCGTCGTAGGCCGCCTGGTCGCCGTGCGGATGAAAGCGCCCCAGCACATCGCCGACCACGCGGGCGCTTTTGACCGGGCGGGCGCCGGTCGCGCCGTTCGGCCCGCCAAAGCCCAGGCCCATGCGCGACATGCTGTACAAAATCCGCCGCTGCACCGGCTTCTGGCCGTCGCAGACATCGGGCAGCGCCCGGCCCTTGACGACGCTCAGGGCGTATTCAAGGTAAGCGCGCTGGGCGTAGGCGGCCAGGCAGTCCTGGTCGGCGGGTTCGGGAATGTCGGCTTCAGGCGCGGGGGTGAAAAGGTCCATGGGTTTGCTCGAATGGGTGTTGATTTGGTTGGGGTCTGGGGCGTGCGAATCGGGCGCGGGCAACCGGGGTTATCAGAAAAACAGTCAGCCAATAAAAGGGCGGACGCAGCCTGGGTGAATCAGCGGCCGGCTTGGGACAGCTCGCTCGCCAGCGCGGACAACCCGTGGGATTCAGCTCAGTGCGGTATCGGCAAGGCCACGCCTTCGGTGATGGCCCCGGCGCCATCGAGCGACACTGGCAGGCTGGCCCGGCCCCTGGCGCCGCCCATCATTTCCATGCGCACCCGGCCGCCGTTGCCACTACTGCCACCAATGCTGCCGCGCGCCACGCCGGCCGGCTTGAGGCTGGTGTAGAGCTGCATCACGGTCTTAACGTAGTTCTTGGTTTCCGGGTAGTTTGGTATCTTGTTGCCGGCCCGCTGCACCGCGCCTTCGCCGGCGTTGTAGGCTGCAATTGCCAGCTCGATCTCGCCGGGGAACAGCTTGATGAGGTAGCTCAGGTAGCTGGAGCCGGCGCGGATGTTGGTGCGCGGGTCGGTGAGCTTTTTCTCGGCGCCAGCGTTCTTGTCGGCCTTCACGCCGTAGCGCGCCGCCGTCGGCGGGATCAGCTGCATCAGGCCGATGGCGCCCTTGGGCGAGACCGCCTGGGTGTTGAAGCCGGACTCGGTGGCAATCAGGGCCTGCAGCAGTTCGTAGTCAATGCCGTGGATGTCCGAGGCTTCGCGCAGCAGATGCCTGACGGCCTTGTAGCCGGAGGAAAGCTCGAAGTAAGAGGTCAGCCTGGCCGGCGCGGCGGCCCCACGCCGGCCGCCACCGCCAGGCGTGGCGCTGTTGTCGCCCTGGCCAGTCGCAAAGCTCTCGCCACCCCGAAAAAAAAGCTCGTAGCGCTCATCGAGCTGCAGCGCCGAGAAATGGGTCACGCCCTGCGCATCGACATAGCCCCACATGTCGGCCCGCGCCGGCGTGCTGTGCAGGGCGGCCAGCGCCACGGCCAGCAGAGGCAGCTTCAGCCAGTTTGGCCAGGCGGGCCAGGTTGACAAGTTCGGCTTCATCCAGATTTTCCTTTAAACATCAATCTCGACCGCGTCGCCGTGCAGTTCCATGAGTTCGCGCCGGGCCGCCGCCTCGCCCTTGCCCATCAGCTTGGTGATCAGGCTTTCGGTCTGGCTGAAGTCCTGGTTGCCCAGCTGCACCGGCATCAGGCGGCGAGTGTCGGGATTGAGTGTCGTATCCCACAATTGTTCCGCGCTCATCTCGCCCAGGCCCTTGAAGCGGCTGATGCTCCAGGCGCCTTCGCGCACGCCGTCCTTGCGCAGCTTGTCCAATATGGCGACGAGTTCGCCTTCATCAAGCGCATAGACCTTCGAGGCCGGCTTCTTGCCCCGCGCCGGCGCATCGACGCGGTAGAGCGGCGGCCGGGCCACATAGACATGGCCGGCGTCGATCAGCTTGGGAAAATGGCGAAAAAACAACGTCAGCAGCAGCACCTGGATATGCGAGCCGTCCACGTCGGCGTCGGACAGGATGCAGACTTTGCCGTAGCGCAGGCCGCTCATGTCGGGCGTGTCGTTCGGGCCGTGCGGATCGACGCCGATGGCGACCGAGATGTCATGGATCTCGGTGTTGGCGAACAGCCGGTCGCGGTCCACCTCCCAGGTGTTGAGCACCTTGCCGCGCAGCGGCAGCACCGCCTGGCTTTCCTTGTCGCGGCCCATCTTGGCGCTGCCGCCGGCCGAGTCGCCTTCGACCAGGAAGACCTCGTTGTGCGCCAGATCCTTGCTTTCGCAGTCGGTCAGCTTGCCGGGCAGCACCGCCACGCCCGAGCCCTTGCGCTTTTCGACTTTCTGGCCGGCCTTCTGGCGGCTTTGCGCGGCCTTGATGGCCAGTTCGGCCAGTTTTTTGCCGTAATCGACATGCTGGTTCAGCCAGAGTTCGAGCGATGGCCGCACGAAACTGGA
Source organism: Polaromonas sp. (assembly GCA_028291905.1). Taxonomy (GTDB): domain Bacteria; phylum Pseudomonadota; class Gammaproteobacteria; order Burkholderiales; family Burkholderiaceae_C; genus Polaromonas. The sequence continues at coordinate 140 of JAQGNK010000308.1, read as the reverse complement.
GACCAGCCGCACCGCATCGCGCGAATTGAGCCGCTCCTTGATCTGGCCCTGGAACTGCGGGTCGAGCACTTTGGCGCTCAAAACATAGCTGGCGCGGGCAAACACGTCCTCAGGCAGCAATTTCACGCCCTTGGGCAGCA
>JAQGNK010000559.1 GCA_028291905.1 Polaromonas sp. | reverse complement strand
TGGTCGGCGGCCTGGTCGGGCTGGCGATCTACACGGTGACGCAGTGGCTGGGCTAGGGCGGCATTGCTTGGCTCGCAGCGGCTGCGGGTCCGGGACTGCCAGCTTGCTTGCTATTGAATAAATAGCTAGTGGCGCAGGATGAGCATGCCCTACAGGGTAATTTGGCTTGTAAATGTTAACTATTCAGCTTACCAAAGGAGCCCTGTCCGCGCATGGCTCCTTCCCCCAGCGGGGGAAGGCGCAAAGCGGATTCAGGTGCCGTGGCGACCTGGGCATTTACTGTAAATGTCAATCCCGAGCCCTCCAGGCCGCGCAGGCAACCAGCGCCGCGCCCGAAAGTCAGCCCGCGCAGTCCAGCAGAATCCGGACCAGCGCCGCCGGCTCGCTGATCATCGGGTCATGGCCGGTTTTCAGCTCGATGACGCTGGAATTGAGCAGCCAGGCGCCGTCCCAGAACGTCGGGTCCTTCACGCGCAGGCGGCTCGGCGCAATCGTTGCCAGCGCCGGCTCGGTGCAGCTGACGAAGGTGCGCGGCACGCTGGCGACGCGCTGCACGTCAAACGCCAGCGGTGCCTGGTAGGTGTTGCCGGGGTGCGGTGTCTGGCGGCGTTTTACCCAGGCATGGTCGGCATTTTGAAGGCCGAACACCTTGGGGTCGGGCGGCGCAAAGCTGAAATGCTCGGACGCCTGGGCGCCGGCCAGCCGCTCCTGCTGGGTCGCGCTGGACTGGGTGCTGCTCCAGCTCTCGCCGGGCCGGGGCACCACCGCATCGACATAGACCAGGTGCTTCAGGCGCCCGGCCAGCCGGTCGGCCACGGCGGTGCCGATCATGCCGGCATACGAGTGCGCCGCCAGCACCACGTCGCTCAGCTCCTCGGCCTCGATGAGGCTCATCACGTCGTTGATATGGGTGTCCAGCGTGATCGCCGCAGACAGCAGGTGGGCGCGCTCGCCCAGGCCGGTCAGGGTGACCGCATGCACCCGGTGGCCTTGCTGCTGCAGCGCGGCCGTGACCCGCTGCCAGCACCAGCCGCCGTGCCAGGCGCCATGCACCAGTACAAAATTGGCCATCAGATCACCTTGGTGTTTTTCAATTCAAGCAGCTGCGCGTCGGTGTAGCCCAGCACCTCGCGCAGCACGTCGTCGGTGTGCTGGCCCAGCAGCGGCGGCGGCAGGCCGCCCTGGCCCGGCAGGCGCACCGGCGTGGCGCTGAGCTTGATCGGGCTGCCCACCAGTGGCAGGTCGCCTTTGAAGGGGTGCTGCCAGTGCGTCACCATCTCGCGCGCCTGGATTTGCGGGTCGGCAAACACCTCGGCCAGGTTGTTGATGGCGCCGCACGGCACCTTGGCCGCTTCCAGCGCGGCGAGCCAATCGGCCTTGCCGCGCAGCTTCATGACGACTTCGAGAATCGGGACCAGCTGCGCCCGGTTCTGCACCCGGTCGCGGTTGCGGGCAAAGAGCGGGTTCACGCCCAGCTCCGGAATGTTGGCGACCTGGCAGAACTTGAGGTACTGCGAGTCGTTGCCGACCGCCAGGATCAGGTATTCCTTGCTGCCGTCGGCGGCGGGCGCGACCTCGAACACCTGGTAGGGCACGATGTTCTGGTGCGCATTGCCGACGCGCTGCGGCACCTTGCCGCTGACCAGGTAGTTGGCGCCGAGGTTGGCCAGCATCGCGACCTGGGTGTCGAGCAGCGCCATGTCCACCTGCTGGCCTTCGCCGGTTTTCTCGGCATGGCGCAGGGCGGCCAGGATGCCGACGGTGGCGTACATGCCGGTCATCAGGTCGGCCACGGCGACGCCGACTTTCTGCGGGCCGCCGCCCAGGTCGTCGCGCTCGCCGGTCACGCTCATCAGCCCGCCCATGCCCTGGATCGCGTAGTCGTAGCCGGCGCGCTCGGCATAGGGGCCGTTCTGGCCGAAGCCGGTGACCGAGCAGTACACCAGGCGCGGGTTCAGCGCTTTCAGCGATTCGTAGTCCAGCCCGTAGCGCGCCATGTCGCCGACCTTGAAGTTCTCGACGAACACGTCGCAGTGCAGGACGAGCTCGCGGACCAGCGCCTGGCCGGCCGGCTGGGCGATGTCGCAGGTGACCGAGCGCTTGTTGCGGTTGGCGCCCAGGTAATAGGCGGCCTCATGGGTTTCCTCGCCCGCGTCGTTGTGCAAAAACGGCGGGCCCCAGCTGCGGGTGTCGTCGCCGCTGCCGGGGCGCTCGATCTTGATCACGTCGGCCCCCAGGTCGGCCAGCGTCTGGGTGCACCAGGGGCCCGCCAGGACGCGGGACAAGTCGAGAATGCGGATGCCTTGAAGAGAGTTCATGCCAACATTTTGCCTGCGCCCGGCCGGCAGGCAAGCTGCTGTGCGACAAAGCCATCGAATGCGGCCAGCAGTGGCGCGAACGGGGCCGCGCTGCCTTCGAGCTGCGCCAGCGCCGCGCAGACCGCCTCCAGCGTCGAGAGCTGATCTGGCTGATGCGCCTTGCGGATGCGGTAGCCGGACGCCGGCAGGCCGTGCAGCGCGAGCCGGGGCAGGGCCTGCAGCAGCGGGTTGAGGCAGAGCATCTTGCGGCTCTTGCGCCAGGTGCCGTCGAGCACGATCAGGCGCAGGCCGCCAGGCTTTTGCAGCATGGCGGGCGTCAGCACAGGGGGCGCGGGCAGGCCCGGCGCCTGGTGCGGCGGCGAATCGGGGTAGAGCAGCAGCGTGTGGCTGGGCCGGGCGGATGGCGCCTGCGGCTGCAGCGGCCCGCTGATGAGGGCTTGCAGCAGCGCGGGGTCGAACACTTCACCGATGGCCATCAGGCTGCGCGCCAGGCTCAGGTGCAGCAGCCGGGCGCTGCCCTTGGCATGGCTAACCTCCAGCGGGTGCTGCAGCAGCACCACCTCCGCCTGGTGTGCGGTCGGCGTGATCCAGCGGCAGATGCAGGCCGCTTGCGGGCGCAGGCATACCGCGCAGGCCGGGCGCCCGGGCGTGGCTGAAGGCGGTATTTCGCCAGGCGGTGAAAAAGCTGCATCGGGCTGCATGGAATACCTTGGCGGAAAGTGGGCGGGGTAGTGGGCGGGACAGGCTGGCGACCGGCGCGAAGCCGCTGGCAAGGAAGCAGCCCTGGCAATGATGCCATCACTGAGCGGCATCACCCTGGCCTGCAACAGCGCCGGCCGGTCGGTTTGAATGCTATTAAATAAATAGCTGCTGGCGCAGGTAATGCCTGGGCTAGCGCCATTTTTTGCCAATTTCTCAAACTTTTCACCGCCCCCGTGCTTCTCTTTTCCCGCCAGAGCACGGCAGGGATGGGGGCGGCCCTCGAATCCGGCCCCAGCCTGGGCGGCATTTTCCAGCCCGGGTGAATCGGCGCTGAACGCCCGCAGCCCCCGCCCGGGCCGCGCCGCCGCAGGCCCGGAGTCTGCGGCCTGAAGGAAGCAGCGCACACCGCACCAGCATGGCGCCTGACCCGGCGCGGCGTCAATCGCCTGTAAAGTGCAGGCCTTGCCAACCGCACCCATTTCATTCACGCAAAGCCTGCCGCATTTCATGTCCCGACTCCCGACGCCTGCCCTCACCACCGCCCTGGCCGCCCTGCTGGCGCTGGCCGGCTGCAGCCCGGCCTTCAACTGGCGCGAGGTGCGGCCCGAGAACACCCGGCTCAGCCTGCTGCTGCCGTGCAAGCCCGACAAGGCGGAAAAGACCGTGCCGCTGGGCGGCCAGCCGACGCTGCTGCGGATGCTGGGCTGCGATGCCGGCGGCGCGACCTTTGCCGTGGCCGTCGCCGATGTGGGCGATGCCGCCCAGGCGGCCCCGGTGCTGGCGCGCTGGCAGGCGCTGACGCTGGCCAACATGAAGGCCGCGCCCGGCAGCGGCCAGCCGCTGGCTTTGAAAATCCCCGGCGCTTCAGCCGGCGCGCCGGTTTCCCGCGTACTGGCCCAAGGCCGGCGGGCCGACGGCAGCGCCGTCAGCGGGCAAGCCGCTTATTTTGCCCAGGGCGCGCAGGTGTTCCAGGTGGTGCTGTATGCGCCGCAGATCGCGCCCGAGGTGGCCGAGACGTTCTTCTCCAGCCTGAAGCTCGAATGAACCCCGGCCGCGCTGCCCCGCTGCGCCTGCCGCCATGACGCCGGCAGCCAGCCCTGGCGCGTCAACGCTGCTGGCCACCCGCAGCGCGGTGCTGGTCTTCCTGGCGTTTGCCGCCGCCTATTTCTGCTCGGCGCTGCTGCGCGCCATCACCGCCACGCTGGCGCCGGTGCTGACGCGGGAGTTCTCGCTGCAGTCGCAAAGCCTGGGGCTGCTGGCGGGCGGCTATTTCCTGGGGTTTGCCGCCGTCCAGCTGCCGCTGGGCAACTGGCTCGACCGCCACGGCCCCAAGCGCGTGATCCTGTGGTTCTTGAGTCTGGCGGTGCTGGGCTGCCTGGCGTTTTCGATGGCGACCAGCTTTGCCGGGTTGCTGGCCGCGCGCGTGCTGGTCGGCATGGGCGTCGGCGCCTGCCTGATGGCGGCGCTGACCGGCTACCGGCGCTGGTTTGCCGCGCCGACCCTGCTGCGCGCCAACTCCTGGATGCTGATGACCGGCTCGCTCGGCATGCTGTGCTCGACGCTGCCGGTGCAGTGGCTGATGCCGCTGACCGGCTGGCGGCCGCTGTTCTGGCTGCTGGCGCTAATGATCGGGCTGTCGATGGCGGTGATTGCCCGGATCGTTCCGCACTGGACGGCTGCGCCGGCGCCTGGAGACGGCCATGAAGCCGATGGCAAAACGGATGGCATTGACGGCGGCGCCGGCTACGGCGCGGTCTGGCGCAGCCGCTATTTCCGCAAGATGGCGCCGCTGGCTTTCTTCAACTACGGCGGCATGGTGGCCATTCAGACGTTGTGGGCCGGCCCGTGGCTGGCCAAGGTGGCCGGCAATACGCCGCTGCAGTCGGCCACCGGGCTTTTCTGCATCAACGCCAGCATGCTGGTGACCTTCTGGACCTGGGGCATGGTCAATCCGTGGCTGGCCCGGCGCGGCTGGCATGCGACCCGCCTTATCGCCTGGGGCATGCCGCTCAGCCTGGCGGTGCTGGGCTGCAATATCCTGGCCGGCAGCGCCACCGGCTGGCCCGGCTGGGCCTTGTTCTGCATGGCATCGAGCGTGCTGGGCCTGGCCCAGCCGGCGGTCGGCATGTCGTTCAGGCCGGCGCTGGCCGGGCGCGCTTTGTCGGCCTACAACCTGGTCATTTTTGCCGGCGTGTTTGTGGCGCAGTGGAGCCTGGGCGGGCTGATCGACGGCTTCGCGGCGCTGGGGCTGGGCCAGGCGGCCAGTTTTCAGGCGGCAATGTCAGTGTTTTTATGCTGCTGCATTGCCGCTTATGGCTATTTCCTCGGCGTGAAAGCTGATAATTCACCGCAATGAACGGCCTCCTCATCATTGCCCATGCACCGCTGGCGTCTGCTTTCCTGCAGTGCGCCCAGCATGTGTTCCCCGACCATTCGGGCGCTGTCGCGGCGCTCGATGTGCTGCCCCACATGCCGCCCGAGGAAACGCTGGCGCAGGCGCGCGTCATGCTCAAGGAACTGCACACGCCGGACACGCTGGTGCTGACCGATATCTTTGGCGCCACGCCCTGCAATGTGGCCCAGCAGCTCGCCGACGGGCTGAACACCCGGCTGGTCACCGGCATGAACCTGCCCATGCTGCTGCGGGCGATTTCCTACCGCAACGAGCCGCTGGACGTGCTGGTGGCGCGCGCGCTGTCGGGCGGCAGCCAGGGCGTGATGCAGGTGGCCGTCAGCGCTCCCCAAAATCAAATAGTCAGAAAAAATGATCAAGACCCGCACGACCATCAGCAATAAGCTCGGGCTGCATGCCCGGGCCTCGGCCAAGTTCACCAAGCTGGCCGGCAGCTTTGCCTGCGAGGTCTGGATGAGCAAGGGCGAGCGCCGTGTCAACGCTAAGAGCATCATGGGCGTGATGATGCTGGCCGCCGGCCAGGGCAGCACGGTCGAGATCGAAACCAGCGGCGCCGACGAGCAGGCTGCCATGGACGCGCTGCTGGCCCTGGTGGCCGACAAGTTCGGCGAAGGGGAGTGAATGGCCCCCACGCTTTTCACTTCGTGTAATGCGCTGCCCCCCGAGGGGGCCGCTGCGCCTGCAGTCCGGCAAAGCCGGCCCTGCGGCCCCTGCTTGCGAATTCAGGGAGGGCGGGCGCTTATTGCGTTGCGTTGGGGGGCAGAACGGCTCTGCCGGAACTTGCGAATTTGCGGAATCGGCGCCGCTTGTTGCGAGATGCCCAAGGCCAACTTTGTCGGCGTCCCCGGTTTTGCTCCTTCCCCCACTGGGGGAAGGCCGGGATGGGGGCTGGTTCGCATAGGGCGCTATGGCCTTTTCACCAAGGGCAATCCATGACTTTTTCCGTTCATGGGCTGGCGGTTTCGCGCGGGGTCGCCATTGGCCGGGCGGTGCTGGTGGCGTCGAGCCGGGCCGATGTCAGCCATTATTTTGTCGATCCTTCAGCGACCGATGACGAGATTTCGCGCGTCAGGGTGTCGCGCAACGCGGTGATGGAGGAAATCATCCGGCTGCAGCATGAGCTGCCCAAGGACGCGCCGCATGAAATCGCCGCCCTGCTCGACGTTCACCTGATGCTGCTGCAGGACGAGATGCTCATCAGCGGCATCAAGCACTGGATCACCGAGCGCCACTACAACGCCGAATGGGCGCTGACGACGCAGTACGAGATCATCGCCCGCCAGTTCGACGAGATGGAGGACGCCTACCTGCGCGAGCGCAAGGCCGACCTGGAGCAGGTGGTCGAGCGCGTGCTGGGCCACATGAAGGGCGCTGCCTCGCCACTGCAGGCGGCGCGCCAGGGCGCGGCGCGGGCCGGCAGCAGCCGCAAGGCGCCGGAGCACGAGCTGCTGCTGGACGACACGCTCGATGTGCCGCTGGTGCTGGTGGCGCACGACATCTCGCCGGCCGACATGCTGCAGTTCAAGCAAAGCCTGTTCGCCGGCTTTGCCACCGACGTGGGCGGGCGCACCTCGCACACCGCTATCGTGGCGCGCAGCATGGACATCCCGGCGGTGGTCGGCGCCCGCAGCGCCAGCCAGCTGATCAAGCAGGACGACTGGGTGATCATCGACGGCGATGCCGGCGTGCTGATCGTCGATCCGTCGCCGATCATCCTGGCCGAATACGGCTTCAAGCAGCGCCAGGGCGAACTGGAGCGCCAGCGGCTCAACCGCCTGCGGCACACCCCCGCCCTCACGCTGGACGGCGAGCGCGTCGAGCTGCTGGCCAACATTGAAATGCCAGACGACACGCTGGGCGCGGTCGAGGCCGGGGCGCTGGGCGTAGGCCTGTTCCGCAGCGAATTCCTGTTCATGGGCAAGGCCGGCAAGCTGCCCGACGAGCATGAGCAGTACCTGGCCTACCGCAAGGCGATTGAAGGCATGGCCGGCATGCCGGTCACCATCCGCACCGTCGATATCGGCTCGGACAAGCCGCTGGACCGGCCCGCTTCCAAGTCGCAGGACACGCACCTGAACCCGGCGCTGGGCCTGCGCGCGATTCGCTGGAGCCTGGCCGACCCGCCGATGTTCCTGACGCAGCTGCGCGCCATCCTGCGCGCCGCCGCCCACGGCCAGGTCAACCTGCTGGTGCCGATGCTGGCCCATGGCAGCGAGATTCGCCAGACGCTGGCGCTGATCGAGCAGGCCCGCGCGCAGCTCGATGCCCGAAGCGTGCCCTACGGCCCGGTGCGGCTGGGCGCGATGATCGAGATTCCGGCGGCGGCGCTGACGGTGCCGATGTTCCTGAAATATTTCGATTTCCTGTCCATCGGCACCAACGACCTGACCCAGTACACGCTGGCGATTGACCGCTCCGACGAAGCCGTCGCGCACCTCTACGACCCCTGCCATCCGGCGGTGCTGCGGCTGATTGCCGACACGATTGCCGAATGCAATGCCCAGGGCAAGGGCGTCAGCGTCTGCGGCGAGATGGCCGGCGACATCCACATGACGCGGCTGCTGCTCGGGCTGGGGCTGCGCAGTTTTTCGATGCATCCGTCGCAGATCCTGGCGGTCAAGCAGCAGGTGCTGCGGGCCGATACCAAGAAGCTCGAGCTGTGGGCGAGGGTGGTGCTGCAGAGCGAGAACCCGAGCGCGCTGCTGTAGGGGCTGCGCAAGGAGCCGCTTTGCCGGTGCAGATTGCTATCAAAAACAGAGCTGCTTGCGCAGGCAGAACATGCGCTGCACGCCTGAAATGCTTAAGAAAACATCGATTTTCTCCATTGGCGAGTCAACCCGAGCTGTTCTGAGGCATATGAGCTGGCCAGGCAGCAAGTTTTCAACATCAAACAAGCCTCCAGCGCAAACGCAGCCTGCGCAATTAGCTATAAATTAAGGAGCAAAAATCTTCTGGAACTGTTGCTGAAAAATTGCCCAAAGTACCAAAAGCGGCAAAAGCGGCAAAAGCGGCAAAAGCGTCATCAAGCCGAGCTGCAAGGCTCATCCTGGAAAAACCGCTCCGCCGCCACAGCTACTTCGCCCGCGTTCCCATCAGCGCCGCCCCAATGATCATCACCGCCGCCAGGCCGATGCTCCAGCTCAAGGGCCGCCCGCTCACCAGCATCAGGAGCGCGGTCGAGCCCAGCGGCGTGAGGTAGCTCAGGATGCCGATCTGCCGGGCGTCGCCCAGCTTGAGCGCCTTGTCCCAGAGGAAAAACGCGGCGCCCAGCGGCCCCAGCCCCATCACCGCCAGCAGCAGCCAGTCCCTGGCCGCCAGCACAGCCGGCGGTTCCAGTGCCCAGTGGCACCCCAGCGACAGCAGGCCCGACACCAGGCCGAACAGGCCGATGGCAGCCGTCGGGAAGGGCTTGACGCGCTGGGTCAGCAGCGAATAGCTGGCCCAGATGAAGGCGGAGGCCAGCGCCGGCACGAAGCCCCAGGACCAGCCGCCCCCGGCCGCCCCGTTGCCGGCGCCCAGGATGGCAATCGCCGCGCCGCCAAACCCGAGCAGCGCCGCCGCCAGATGCAGCGCCCGCAGCTTGATGCCGGCCAGAAACAGCGGCGCCAGCACCACCATGAACAGCGGCCAGAGGTAGTTGACCAGGTTCGCCTCGACCGGAGGCGCGTGGCGCAGGGCGATGAACAGCAGGAAGTGGTAGCCGAACAGGCCGTAAATGCCCAGCGCCAGGGTCGGGGCCGGAATCTTCCAGGCTCGCCGGTCTTTCAGCACGGCGGGCAGCGCCAGCACGCTGCCCATGAGCAGGGCAATGCCGGTCAGCAAGAAAGGCGGGATGTGCCTGAGCGACACGCCCAGCGACGCCAGCGTGACCCACAGCGCAATCGCGCCCAGGGCAAAAAGGTTGGCCTGGGCAGGCTTCAGGGGTCGGTCGGGCGTCATTTTTGTCTTGATGTTGTGCTAGTCGCAGAGTCAGCCTGGCCCATGGCGCCATGGGCTGGCGCCGGCTTCATCCAAGCGGCCTGAGCAGCTCGGCCACATCGCTTTCGGTGAACAGCGGCTCGCGCCGGGCCACCGAGCCGCTGTACATGCTCTCGGCCAGCGCCGCCTTGCGTGCCTGCAGCGCCAGGATGCGCTCTTCAATCGTGCCCTCGGCGACCAGCTTGTAGGTGAACACCTGGCGGGTCTGGCCGATCCGGTGGGCGCGGCCGGTTGCCTGCTCCTCGACGGCAGGGTTCCACCACGGGTCGTAATGGATCACCGTGTCGGCTTGCGGCAGGTTCAGGCCGACGCCGCCGGCCTTCAGGCTGATGAGGAACAGCTTGACCTCGCCCGAGGTGAAGCGCTCGATGATGGCGTCGCGCTGCTGCGACTGGCCGGTGAGCTTGGCCCAGGCCAGCCCGCCGTGCGCCCGCAGCGCCTCTTCGATCAGCGTCAGCATGCTGGTGAACTGCGAGAACAGCAGCACCCGCCGCCCCTCGGCCAGCATCTCGGGCAGCACCGCCATCAGGTGCTCCAGCTTGGCCGACTCCTTGATTTTCCGGGCCGATTCCAGCGGCACCAGGCGCGGGTCGCAGCAAACCTGGCGCAGCTTGAGCAGGGCATCGAGAATCTGCAGCTGCGAGCGCGCCAGGCCCTGGCTTTTCAGCGCGTCGCGCACCGCTTTTTCAGTGCTCAGACGAATGGTTTCATACAGGTCGGCCTGCTTGCCGGGCAGCGCAATGCTGCACACGGTGTCTATCCTGTCGGGCAGCTCGCCTGCCACCTCGCCCTTGGTGCGGCGCAGCATGAAGGGGGTGATGCGGCTGCGCAACTGCGCCAGCCGCTGGCCGTCGCCATCCTTTTCAATTGGCGTGCGAAACAGCTGTTTAAAGCGCGTCTGGCTGCCCAGAAAGCCCGGCATCAGGAAATGGAACAGGCTCCACAGCTCGCCT
>JAQGNK010000554.1 GCA_028291905.1 Polaromonas sp. | reverse complement strand
AAAAAAGCCGGGTGAACAAGGCGGCTGTAAGGCGGCCTCTCTAGAAAAATACCGCAATTTCCAGGGCAGAACCCGGAGAATGCCGGTATCGAGAACGGTTATCAATTGTACCCGTGCAGGTTGGTTGCCGGCATCCGCTGCGGGCTGGCACAGAACGAAGGCTGTATAAACCCAGGGGTGCCGCCAGGCTTGTGAACCCGCCTAAAATCAGCTCTTTTCCTCAAATACACCTGGCCGACATGTCGGCCTCATTCCTTTCGTCCAATATTGAAGGGAAAAAGCTCGGCTTTACTCCTTTCATCAAATGACCATGGCCAAAAGTTCATCCGCATCCCTTGCCGCCACGCCCGCACCCGCCTTGCCCGCGAGCTATGAAGCCGCGCTGCAGGAACTCGAAGGCCTGGTGAACAGCCTTGAATCGGGCCAGTTGCCGCTGGACCGGCTGCTCGCCGGCTACCAGCGCGGCGCGCAGCTGCTCAAGTTCTGCCGCGACCGCCTTGAAGCCGTGGAAACCCAGATCAAGGTGCTTGAAGGCACCGAGCTCAAGCCCTGGACGCAGGCCTGATGGCCAGCGCTGTCCACGGCACCGTCGCCGCCTCCTTATCAAACACCCTTGATTTGAACGCCTCTGAAACTATCCTTGCGTTTGAGCTGCAGGCCTGGAGCGCCGCGCAGCTGACCGCCATCGAGCAGGCCTTGTCGCGCTGGGTTGCCAGCTCCATTGATGCGCCCGCGCCCGCCGGTCTGATTGATGCCATGCGCTACGCGGTGCTCGACGGCGGCAAGCGCCTGCGCCCGCTGCTGGCCATGGCCGCCTGCGAAGCCGTCAACGGCCAGCCGCAAGCGGCCCTGCGCGCCGGCTGCGCCATCGAGCTGATCCATGCCTATTCGCTGGTGCATGACGACATGCCCTGCATGGACAACGACGTGCTGCGCCGCGGCAAGCCCACGGTGCATGTCCAGTTTGGCGAGGCGCAGGCGCTGCTGGCCGGCGACGCCTTGCAGGCCATGGCGTTCGAGCTGCTCACGCCCGATGACGGCTCGATTGACGCGGCCACCCAGGCGCGCCTGTGCCGGCTGCTGGCGCGGGCGGCGGGTTGCCGGGGCATGGCCGGCGGCCAGGCGATTGACCTGGCCAGCGTCGGCCTGCCGCTCGATTCGGCGCAGCTTCATGAAATGCACCGGCTCAAGACCGGCGCCGTGCTGCAGGCCAGCGTGATGATGGGCGCGGCCTGCGGCAGCGCCCCGCCCGCCGCGCTACAGGCCCTGTCCGACTACGGCGCGGCCATCGGCCTGGCGTTCCAGGTCGTCGACGACATTTTGGATGTCACCGCCGACGCGGCCACGCTCGGCAAAACTGCCGGCAAGGATGCTGCCCACGACAAGCCGACTTTTGTCTCGCTGCTGGGACTTACGTCTTCCATCGACTATGCCCGACAACTGTTAGGCCAGGCCTTGTCCAGCCTGCAGGCCAGCGGCCTTCAAAATACACAGGCGCTTGAGGCGCTGGCCGACAGGCTGGTCAACCGCCAGCACTAGAAGCAGGCCCGAGCCTGCCTTGCCAATCAACCAGACACCCACGATGTACGCATTGCTTGAAACCATCAACCACCCGGCCGACCTGCGGCTGCTGACCCGCGCCCAGCTCTCGGCGCTGGCCGACGAGCTGCGCGCCTACGTGCTCGACAGCGTTTCCAAGACCGGTGGCCACCTGAGCTCCAACCTGGGCACGGTCGAGTTGACGGTGGCGCTGCACTACGTTTTCAACACGCCCGACGACCGGCTGGTCTGGGATGTGGGCCACCAGACCTATCCGCACAAGATACTGACCGGCCGGCGCGACCGCATGGACACGCTGCGCCAGTTCGGCGGCCTGTCGGGGTTTCCGCGCCGCGACGAGAGCGAATACGACACCTTCGGCACGGCGCATTCCTCGACCTCGATCTCGGCGGCGCTCGGCATGGCGCTGGCCTCGGAGTTGAAGGGGGAAAACCGCAATTCGGTGGCCATCATCGGCGACGGCTCGATGAGCGCCGGCATGGCTTTTGAGGCGCTGAACAATGCCGGCGTGCATGACCACTGCAAGCTGCTGGTGGTGCTCAACGACAACGACATGAGCATCAGCCCGCCGGTTGGGGCGCTGAACCGCCACCTGGCGCAACTCATGAGCGGCCGCTTCTACGCCTCTGCCCGCCACGTTGGCAAGAAGGTGCTGCAGGTGGCGCCGCCGCTGCTGGAGCTGGCCCGGCGCCTGGAAACCCATGCCAAGGGCATGGTGGTGCCGGCGGCGCTGTTCGAGGACCTGGGCTTCAACTACATCGGCCCGATTGACGGCCACGACCTGGAGTCGCTGGTGCCCACGCTGGAGAACATCCGGCACCTGCTGGACACCGGCGCCGGCCCGCAGTTCCTGCATGTGGTCACCAAGAAGGGCCAGGGCTACAAGCTGGCCGAGGCCGACCCGATTGCCTACCATGGCCCTGGCAAGTTCGACCCGTCCATGGGCCTGCAGAAATCGACCGTGCCGGCCAAGCAGACCTTCACCCAGGTGTTCGGACGCTGGCTGTGCGACATGGCCGAGCACGACCCGCGCCTGGTCGGCATCACGCCGGCGATGCGCGAAGGCTCGGGCATGGTGGAGTTTCACCAGCGCTTTCCCAAGCGCTACCACGATGTCGGCATCGCCGAGCAGCATGCGGTGACCTTCGCTGGCGGCATGGCCTGCGAGGGCCTCAAGCCGGTGGTGGCGATCTACTCGACCTTTCTGCAGCGCGGCTACGACCA
>JAQGNK010000531.1 GCA_028291905.1 Polaromonas sp. | reverse complement strand
GCGGGCAGGGCGCCGGCCCGGATGCGCTTGAGCCCCTGGGCGACCAGCCGGCGGTTGTTGGCATCCAGCTTGACCACATCGGCCACCGTGCCTAGCGCCACCAGCGGCAGCAGGGTGTCGAGCTTGGGCTGGGAAATGGCCCCCACGCTTGCCACTTCGTGTGCTGCGCTGCCCCCCAAGGGGGCTGACCCGCCTTGGGGCGGCCCGGCGGCGGGACGGTCAAACACGCCGCGCTCGCGCAGTTCAGCCCGCAGCGCCAGCAGCACGTAGAACATCACGCCCACGCCTGCCATGGCCTTGCTTTCAAAGGTGCAGTCGGGCTGGTTGGGGTTGACGATCACGTCGGCGCCGGGCAGCACGATCTGGCCGTTGACGAGCGCCGGCAGATGGTGGTCGGTCACCAGCACCTGCAGGCCCAGCGCCTTGGCCCTGGCGACACCATCCAGGCTGGCAATGCCGTTATCGACCGTCACCAGCACATCGGCGCCGCTGGCCTTGACCCGCTCGGCTATCGGCGCGGTCAGGCCGTAGCCATCGACGATGCGGTCGGGCACCAGGTAGCTGACGTTTTTGGCGCCCAGCAGGCGCAGGCCGCGCAGCGCCACGGCGCAGGCGGTGGCGCCATCGCAGTCGTAGTCGGCAACGATGCAGATTCTTAAATCCGCGGCCATCGCATCGGCCAGCAGGCGGGCGGCCGCGCTGGTGCCCAGCAGCGAGGACGGCAGCAGCAGCCGGGCCAGCCCGTCGTCCAACTCGGCGGCGGCATGCACGCCGCGCGCCGCGTAAAGCTGGGCGAGCAGGGGGTGGATACCCGCCTGCTCCAGCGCCCAGACGCTGCGCGGGGGAATGTCGCGTACCTGAATTTTCATGGTGTGGGTCTCGAATTTGTTTTGCAGGAGGTAACTTCTACTATGATTTTCATAGCTGCTTGAGCAGGTCCTGTATGCGCAAGGGGCTGAAAAGGCTTGAAAACCTTTGCCACAGGCTGGCGCGCTGGGTTTCAAAGGTCCGGGCGCTGCTTTCACCGCACAGGCTGAGCCGCACGGTTTCGCCAGCACGCTGACGGACCAGCAAACCAGCGATTTCACTGGCCTCCAGCACGCCCCAGGCCTGCGCATAAGCGGGCCAGTCTTCCCGGAAAACCGCCTGCGCCAGGCTGCGCGGCATGCTGATTCCGGCCTTTGCCACCGCCTCTGGGTTATAGCCGGCCGGCAGGGCGCCGGTGCCGCTGACCCAGAAGGAATTGACCGGCAACTGGCCCCTGGTGGTGCGCGCATCGTTGAAGGCATCGGTATAGAGCAGCATCTGCATTTCATTTTGCAGCCGGCGCAGCGTTCTGGAAGCGGTCCTGACCGCTTCGTGCAATGCCGCGCTGCCGTCGCTGTTGTCCTGCGGAGCCGCGCTGGCCTGGGGCAGCCAGGCATCGACATTGCGCGCCATCACCCGGTCCAGCGAGGCGGTGGGCAGCTGGCGGAACAGCTCGCCCTCGGCCAGCCAGCGCCCCGGCCCCAGCGCGTCCAGGTAGTGCAGCGTGAGGCCGTCGGTTTCAAAATAAGGCTGCATCAGTGCCAGCAGGGCGCGTGATTCGCTTTCCTGCAATTGCAGCGCCGCCGGGTCGCTCAGGGTGGCATGCAGATGGCCCATGGCCCAGTGGCAGGGCGTGATCCAGGCCCAGGCCTTGCCGCTGGCTGGCTGCTCCAGCTGCTGCACGGCGTCATGGGCGGCCCACGGAATCAGGCCGTCGGGCGTTTGCGGGCCGGCCAGGCCGAGGGCGCGGGCCAGCGCGCGCTCATGCGGCGGCGAGAGCGATTCGGCGCTTTGCGTGTCGGTTTCGATCAGCTTCATGCCCTGCAGGAGCTGGCCGAGATGCTTCAGACCGTGCGGCGGCAAGGCCTCCATCGTGGGCAGCCAGGCGCTGGCGCTGCAGGCCGCGAAGGGAATCAGCAAGTGGGTGGTCGGGGGGCTGGGCATCGGGCTATTGTCCGGGATGACACAATCCCTGCCATGCAAATCCCTTACGAGCTGATTTTGGGCTGGCGCTACACCCGCGCTGGCCGCGCCACCCGGCGCAACGGTTTTATCTCCTTCATCTCGGGCGTGTCCATGCTCGGCATCGCGCTGGGCGTGGCGGCGCTGATCATCGTGCTGAGCGTGATGAATGGCTTTCAAAAGGAAGTCCGCGACCGCATGCTGGGCGTGATCTCGCACATCGAGGTGTTCGCGCCGGGCGGCGGCGCGCTGGCCGATCCGCAAAAGACCCTGGCCGAGATAAGGTCCAACCCCAATGTCGTCGGTGCTGCGACTTTCATAGCGGCCCAGGCATTGCTGGCGCGGGGCGAGGATATGAAAGGCACCCTGGTGCGCGGCATTGACCCGGCGCTGGAGGGCCAGGTGACCGACCTGGCCGTGGACCTGGAGAAAACCGCTTTCCCCAAGCTCGTCAGCGGCCAGTTCGGCGTGGTGCTGGGCGGCGAGCTGGCGCGGGCTATGGGCGTGCGCGAAGGCGACACGGTGACCTTGATCGCCCCCAACGGCCAGGTCACCCCGGCCGGCGTGGTGCCGCGCCTCAAGCAGATGACGGTGGTCGGCACCTTTGATTCGGGCCATTTCGAGTACGACTCGGCGCTGGTGATGATGCACCAGGACGACGCGGCGAAAATCTTCCGGCTCGAAGGCCCGACCGGCATCCGCATCAAGCTCAAGGACCTGCACCAGGCCCGCGACGTGGCGCTCGAATTGTCGAAAAGCCTGAGCGGCGACCTGTTGATCCGGGACTGGACGCGGCAGAACAAGACCTGGTTTGCCGCCGTCGAGCTGGAAAAACGCATGATGTTCATCATCCTGACGCTGATCGTGGCGGTGGCGGCCTTCAACCTGGTCAGCACGCTGGTGATGACGGTGACCGACAAGCGCGCCGACATCGCCATCCTGCGCACCCTGGGCTCCAGCCCGAAAAGCATCATGGGCGTGTTCATGGTGCAGGGCGCCATGGTCGGCGTGATCGGCACGCTGTCGGGGCTGCTGCTGGGGCTTGGCGTTGCTTTCAACATCGACGTGATCGTGCCGGCGCTGGAGCGGCTGCTCAATGCCGACTTCCTGCCCAAGGACATCTACCGGATCAGCCGCATGCCAAGCGAGCCGCAGGACAGCGACATCATGCCGATTGTCGTCATCTCGCTGATCCTGGCCTTTCTGGCCACCATCTATCCCAGCTGGCGCGCCAGCCGGGTGAATCCTGCGGAGGCGCTGCGCTATGAATAATGCCCCCACGCTCCCCGCTTCGCGTGGTTCGCTGCCCCCCGAGGGGGCGCTGCGCCTGCGGCCCGGCGAAGCCGGTTCCGCGGCCCCTGCTGGTGGGGAAGGGGAAACGCCACTGGCTATCCCCGCTTTACTCCCTCTCCCTCTGGGAGAGGGCAGGGGTGAGGGCCTCCCCGAATCCGAATGCGTACCCGAACCCGCCCCGCTGCAAGCCGAAATCGTGCTGCGCGCCAGCGGCCTGACCAAGCGCTTCACCG
>JAQGNK010000525.1 GCA_028291905.1 Polaromonas sp. | reverse complement strand
TGGCGCCGCCAGCGACACCTCGCCCACCTCGTGCTGGCCCATGAGCGAAAGGTCCTGGGCGATTTTTCCAAGGCTTCCGGTCAGCAGCCCCAGTTCGCAGCCCAGTGCCACCCATTCATCGCGCTGGGTGTGCCAGCCCAGCAGCGGCGCTTTGAGCTGGAGTTCGGCGGCCATCTGCGCCGCCACCTGCGGCCCCTGGGCCTGCATGTCAGCCAGCGTGCCGGCTGCCCCGCCCAGCTGGAGGCTCAGGGCGTTGGCCGACGCCAGCTCCAGCCGCTGCAGGCTGCGCACCAGCGGCGCGGCCCAGCCAGCGCATCTCAGGCCGAACGTGGTGCCGGGCGACGGCTGCGCCAAAGGGCGCGCCAGCACCGGATCGGCGGCATGGCGCCCGGCCAGCGCCAGCAGCGCCGCCACCGCCTGATGCACGTCCGAGCGGATCAGCGCCAGCGCATCGCGGGTGACCAGCGCCAGCGCGGTGTCGAGCAGGTCCTGGTCGCTGGCGCCGAAGTGGACAAAGCCAGCCGCCTCCTGGTTGAACAGGCCGACGGTTTCCTTCAGGCCCTTGACCAGCGGCGCGGCAATGCTGCCGGCCCTTTCGCTGTCGCGCACCATCTTGGCCACGTCGAACAGCTCGACCTTGCAGGTGCCGGCGATGGACTGCGCGGCGGCGGCCGGAATCAGCCCGGCCTGGGCCTGCGCCCGCGCCAGCGCGGCCTCGAAGCGCAGCATGGCCTGCAGGAAACTGCGCGGGCTGAAGGCTTCCTGGATTTCCGAGGTGGACAGGGAAACTTCAAAGATACTGCTCATGGGGTGGCCATCAGGTCATTCGGCGGGGGTTCGGCGGTGCAAGGGCTTGAGGGCTCAGCGCTTCAGGCGGATCTGGTTGGGCAGCGGCACCGAGCGCCGCAGCACATCCTCGCCCAGCCACTGCGCCGAGCGCCAGGCGCGCTGGGCCACGGTGGGCAGCGGCATCTGCTGGTAGTCGTCGTTGAAGACTTCAAAGCTGTAGTCGCCCCGGTAGCCCAGCGCATGCAGCCGGCCGACCAGCGCCGCCAGCGCCTGGCTGTGCACGCCCTCGCCCGGAAAGACCCGGAAATGCCGGGCCGTGGCGATGCGCTCCTCGACCGACTTGATTTCGGTCCACATGAAGTCGGCCAGCTGCACCAAAAATATCTTGTCCGGGTCCAGCATGTCCAGCTCGTCGAGCGAGGTGTTGGTGGCGAACATGTGGAACGAGTCGAAGCCCAGGCCCAGGTTGGGCATGTCAGCCTCGCAGATCAGGTCCCAGGCCTGCGGAAATTCATTGATGGTGCGGCCCCAGGACAGGGCTTCGTAGGCGACCCGGATGTTCATCGGAATCGCCAGCATCGCCAGCTTGCGCAAATCCCTGACCAGCGCCTGGCTGTCGCCGGTGGCATGCACCGAGGTCGATGAGCAGATCAGCAGCAGGCGGCAGTCCAGGGCGCTGCACATCTCCAGCATCGACTTGGCGATATCGACCTTGTACTCGTGCAGGTGGCCGGTCAGTCCCTCGAAATCGCGCAGCACCTGGAAACCGGTGACGCGCAGACCGCTGGCCTTGACCGCCGCCACGGCCGCGTCCAGACCATCGGGATGGCCCACGATGTCTCTGGCCGACAGCATGATCTGGGTGAAACCGGCTTCGCGCACCGCCTTGAGCTTGGCCTCTAGAGGCCCGGCCAGGGAGATCGTGTCCATGCCGAAATCGCCGATGTTGCCGCTGTAATGTGTCATGGCTCAGCTCCCGGCCCGCTGGCGTTCGTTGTGGACCAGCTCGAAGCTCACGCTGCCCATCCAGGTCTTGGTGAGCGCGCCCCGGTCCTCGGTGTGCACGCCGCGCGATTCGATGAATTCGACGCCGCGCTTGCCCAGCTCGGCCACCGACGCCAGCACGTCCGGGCTGCCCAGGCCGATGCGCTGCAGGCCTTCATTGCTCTCGACCTCCAGCACGCTGGCGTCGGGCTCGATCAGCTGCAGGTAAAAGGTTGAAGCCGCCGGGCACGGGCTTTGCAGGATGCGGCCCTTGGGCAGAATGCCGAAACGCTGGCTGGCGGGCAGGTCGGTGAAGCCGAACAGCTCGCGGTAGAACTCGGTCCAGTCCTCGGTGCGGTCGTTGCCGATGTATTGCACGATGCCGAAGAAATGCAGCCCGGCCAGCGCCGGCGGGTGCTGGTCGACCGTCGGGATCGGCACGAAGTCCACGTCGTAGATCGAGAACTTGTCGTAGCGGTCCACGAAATAGATGCGGCTCGTGCCCACGCCGTGGATGGCCGGAATGTTCAGCTCCATCACCTCGACGCGCGGCGGCACCGCCCAGGCGCCTTTCTCCAGCGCATGGCCGTAGGCGGCGGCGGCGTCGCGCACCCGCAGCGCCACGGCGGCCAGCACCGGCTTGTCGATGGGCGCGGCGCCGCCCGGCATGGCCGGGATGTGGGCATTGACGATGACATTCATGCCGCCCTGGCGGTACAGCATCACCTCGCGCGAGCGGTGCCGGGCAATCGGGCGAAAGCCCATCATCTCCAGCACCTGCCCCAGCGCCTGCGGCTTGGCGGTGGCGTATTCAATGAACTCGATGCCGTCGAGCCCGAGCGGGTTGGGCGCCTCCGGGATGGCTTCCCGGTCGGTGGCGGCGGTTTGTGGCGAAGTCATGGGGGTTCCTTTCAGTGAAATAAATAATCAAGTCGAGCGAATCACGCGCGAATCACGCCAGTGGCGCTTGCCGGCGGCGCGGCCGCGCCGGGCACATGGCCGCCGCCCAGGAAGAGCCGCTCGATGTTCGGGTCGGCCAGCAGCTCGGACGCCTTCTTGTGCAGCACCAGCTGGCCCGATTCCAGCGCGATGGCGTCGTCGGCCATTTTGAGCGCGCTCTTGACATTTTGTTCGACCATCAAGATGGTCGTGCCCTGGGCGGCGAGCTTTTGCAGCAGCTTGAACACATCCTGCACCACCAGCGGCGACAGGCCAATCGAGGGCTCGTCGATCAAGAGCACCTTGGGCCGCAGCAGCAGCGCGCGCCCCACTTCGAGCTGCTTTTGCTCGCCGCCCGACAGGGTCGAGGCCATCGAGTTCATGCGCTCCCTGACACGCGGAAACAGCTCCAGCACCTCGGGAATGCGCGCATGGGTGGTTTTCATGCCCAGGGTGATGCCGCCCAGCTCCAGGTTCTGGTACACGGTGAGCTGGCCGAACAGGTTGCGGCCCTGCGGCACGAAGGCGATGCCCTTGGCCAGCAGCGCCTTCTGGGTCGCGCCGGCGATGTCCTCGCCGTTGAGCAAAATGCGGCCCTGGCGGGGTTTGAGCAGGCCGAACAGGGTTTTGAGCACGGTCGATTTGCCCGCGCCGTTGGGGCCTAGCAGCAAGGTGATCGAGCCTTTCCTGACCTTGAACGACAGGTTGTTCAGGATCATGAAGTCCTTGTAGCCGGCCACCACGTTGTCGAATTCAATGCAGATGTCGTCAGTAGCCATGTCAATTCCCCAGGTAGGCGTCGAGCACCTGTTTGTTGCCGCGAATCTCGGCCGGCGTGCCGATGGCCATCACCTTGCCCTCGACCATCACCATGATGCGGTGGCACAGGTCCATCACAAAGTCCATGTTGTGCTCGATCACCACGAACGAGCTTTGGCG
>JAQGNK010000507.1 GCA_028291905.1 Polaromonas sp. | reverse complement strand
CGCCAGCATCCTCGACGCCGCCCAGGCGCTGTCCCAGGTCACCGCCCAGTGGGACGGGGACATCGTGCAGCAGCTTACCGACTACATCGCGATTCCCGCCAAGTCGCCGACCTTCGACCCCGACTGGGCAAACCACGGCCACATCGACACGGTTATGCGCCATGCCGCCAGCTGGGTGGAGGCGCAGAAGGTCGAGGGCTTGACGCTCGAAGTGGTCCGGCTCGAAGGCCGCACGCCGGTGCTGTTCTTCGAGATTCCGGCCTCGTCAGGCAGCACATCACCTCTTCACCAGCCGGGGCCACGGGACTGGCTTCGCCAGACCGCAGGCGCAGCAGCCCCCTCGGGGGGCAGCGCACCACGCGAAGCGGGAAGCGTGGGGGCCACGGTTCTCATGTACGGGCACCTCGACAAGCAGCCCGACTTCACCGGCTGGCGCAATGACCTCAGCCCGTGGGCCGCCACTTACGAGGACGGCAAGCTCTACGGGCGCGGCGGCGCCGACGACGGCTATGCGGTCTATGCCAGCATCGCCGCCGTGCAGGCGTTAAAAGCCCAGAACGTCTCGCATCCGCGCATCGTCGGTCTGATCGAGACCTGCGAGGAAAGCGGCTCCTACGACCTGCTGCCCTACGTCAACGCGCTCAAAGACCGGCTCGGCGATGTCGCGCTGGTGGTCTGCCTGGACTCGGGCGCCGGCAACTACGACCAGCTCTGGCTGACCACCAGCCTGCGCGGCAACGCGGCCGGCGTGCTGAAAGTGGAAATATTGACCGAAGGCGTGCATTCGGGCGACGCCAGCGGCCTGGTGCCGTCGAGCTTTCGGATCATGCGGCAGGTGCTCGACCGGCTGGAGGACAGCACCACCGGCCGGCTGCTGCCGCAGAGCTTTCACTGCGAGGTGCCGCCTGACCGGCTGCTGCAGGCGCAGGCCACGGCCAAAATCCTGGGCGACGAGATCTACAAGCGCTTTCCGTGGGCGCACTACGACTGCGAAGGCTCGACCACCTTCGCGCTGCCGACCACCACCGATCCGGTCGAGGCGCTGCTCAACCGCACCTGGCGGCCCACGCTGAGCGTGACCGGCGCCGAGGGCTTTCCGTCGTTCCGCGATGCCGGCAACGTGCTGCGGCCCTACACCGCCTTCAAGCTGTCGCTGCGCTTTCCGCCGCTCATCGATGCGTCGGTCGCCGTGCAGGAGCTGAAAAGCCTGCTGGAGGACAACGCGCCGTACCAGGCGAAGGTCACGTTCGAAGGCGGCGGTGGTGCATCGGGCTGGAACGCGCCCAGCACGGTGCCGTGGTTTGAAAATGCGCTTAACGCGGCATCGCAGAGCTTTTTCGGCGCACCCTGCGGCACGATTGGCCAGGGCGGTACGATTCCGCTGATGGGCATGCTGAGCAAAGGTTTCCCGAAGGCGCAAATGATGGTCTGCGGCGTGCTCGGCCCCAAGAGCAACGCCCACGGGCCAAATGAGTTCCTGCATGTGCCGTACGCCAAGAAGCTGACGGCGGCGGTGGCGCAGGTCATTGCGAGCATGCCGAGCTGAAAACCCCGTGCCAGAAGAAAATTATTGATGAAAAGTGCCGCTTGCGCATGCAGGATATGCGCAGGCAGCTATCAAAAATAGGGCAGTGGCATGGCTTTGAACGCTTTGCGCTGCCCGCGCAGGCTTGGCGTCCATCCGTTTTGGCCTGCCACCTAATTTTTAAGGATCAAAAAGGCCTCGTGCGCAGGCACAGTCTGCGCAGTCAGCTATGAATCCGGTAGCAAGAAACTGCTGCTCGCCTTGAAAACCAACATGATTACGCGCCGTCCGGCTTGATCTGCGCCCTGGCGATCACCGCCTTCCAGCGCGCCTGCTCGGTCTTGATGAAGGCATCGAACTCCGCGCCCGTGCTGCCCACCGCCAGCGCGGTTTCCTGGCCCAGCTTTTCCTTGACCTGGTCGCTGCGCGAGGCCTTGATCGCCTCGGCCTCCAGCCTGGCGAGGTTGGCCTTGGGCCACTTGCTCGGCGCCATCAGCCCGTACCACTGGGTCATCTCGAAGCCCTTGAAGCCCTGCTCGGCGACTGTCGGCACGTCGGGCAGCTGCGGCAGGCGCTGCGCGGTGCCGGTGGCGATGCAGCGCAGCTTGCCGGCCTTGATGAAGGCCAGCAGGGCCGGCGCGCCCACCGAGGCGGCCTGCAGCCGCCCGCCCATCAGGTCGGTCAGCATCGGGCCGGTGCCCCGATACGGCACATGCACCATGAAGGTCTCGCTCACCATTTTCAGGTACTCCATCGCCAGGTGGCCGGCGCTGCCGTTGCCGGCCGAGCCGTAGTTCAGCTGGCCGGGCTTGGTCTTGGCATAGGCGATGAACTCCTTGAGGTTCTTCACCGGCAGGTCGGGATGCACCACGTACAGGCTCGGCACCTTGGAGACCAGCGTGATCGGCACGAAGTCCTTGTTGGCGTCGTAGGGCAGCTTGGGGAAGATGTAGGGGTTGACGGCCAGGGTGCCGATGTGCCCCAGGATCAGCGTGTGCTCGTCGGTGCTGTTGGCCACTTCCTGCATGGCGATGTTGCCGGCGGCGCCGGGCTTGTTGTCCACAAACACGTTCTGGCCGATGGTCTTGGCCATCTCGCTGGCCACGGCGCGGGCGACAATCTCGGAGCTGCCGCCGGGGGCGAAGGGCACGACCAGCCGCAGCGGCTTGCTCGGCCAGGCCGTCTGGGCGTGTCCATGGGGAAGCCACAGGCCTGTCGCGGCAACGGCGCCGGCCTTGATCAGGTCGCGGCGCTTGAGGTTCGGTGTATTCATGATGTGTCTCTTTCAATCAACTTGCAAAAATCTTCTCCAGCCGGCAAAGTGCCATGGCCGACACGGGTGGTTTACTCAACCGAGATGGCGCTGGCCTTGACCACGCGCGACCACAGCGCTGTCTGCTCGCGCACAAAGCGCTGGGCTGCATCGGGATCGCCCTTTTGAATTTCTCCGCCGAGCTGGGCAATCCGGGCCTTGACGTCCGGTGCGTCCAATGCACTTTTCAGCGCGGCCGACAGCTTGCCCACCACGGCTTGCGGCGTCGCGGCGGGGGCAAAAACGGCGTTCCACTCGTACACCTCGGCCCCGCTGACGCCGGCTTCAGCCAGCGTCGGCACATCGGGCAGGATCGGCGAGCGCTTGGCCGAAGTCACCGCCAGCGCGCGCAGCCTGCCGCCCTGGATGTGCGGCAGCGTCGAGGCCAGGTTGCCAAAGAACAAAGGCACCTGGCCGCCGATGACATCGTTCAACGCCGGACCGCCGCCTTTGTACGGGACATGCACCATGTCCACCTTGGCGGCCGATTCAAACAAGGCGCCGGCCAGGTGCTGGGCCGAGCCGTTGCCCGACGAGGCGAAAGACACCGAGTCCTTTTTTGCCTGGGCCGCGGCAATCAGCTCGCCCACATTCTTGGCGGAAAACTGTGCGTTGACCAGCACCACGTTCGGAAACAGCGCAATCACGCCGATGGTGCGAAACGCCTTGTCGCTGTCGTAGGGCAGCTTCGGGTAAAGCGCTGGGTTGACGGCGAACGACGAGGCATCGAGCATCAGGGTATGGCCGTCGGGCACCGCCTTGGCCACCGAGGCGGCGCCGATCTGCCCGCCCGCGCCCGGCTTGTTCTCCACGATCACACTCTGCCCCAGGGCCTCGCCAAGCCGGGGCGCGATCAGCCGGGCCATGGCGTCGGCGCCCCCGCCGGGCGGATAGGTCACCACCAGCGTGATGGGCTTGCTGGGCCAGGGCAAGGCAACCTGGGCGGCGGCGCCCAGCGGGGCCACCAGCGCGCTAGCTGCCAGCAAATACCCGAACGCTGCGGGTCGTGTGCTCTGGGTCAATAAATCGAGCGGTTTCATGGAGTCTCCGGTGTTGTGTGGGTGGGATGCTTGACGCTCAGGGTTTCAAGCGCTAGCGGACTTGCGCCGTGTACTGAAAGGCAAACGCGTCGCCCAGCGTAGTGCGCAGCTCGATGCAGCGCCCCGTCAGGTCGAACGCCGTGCGCTGCACCTGCACGCAAGGGTGCGCTGCCTCCAGTTCGAGCCGCCCAGCCTGTTCGGCGGTGAGCAGGCCAAAACTGAGCTGGTCCTGCGCGCGGTGGACCGTGACATTGCAGACACGCTGGTACATCGGGTAGAGAAGGTCGTCCCAGTGCTGGGTGTCGGAGGCCGCCAGCGCGGCAAAGGCCGGCAGCGGCAGGGCGATGTGCTCCAGCAGGCATGGCCGGCCGTCCAGGCTGCGCAGCCGCTCCAGCGTCAGGATGCTGGCGCCCGGCGGCAAGCCCAGCGCATCGGCCTCGGCCTCGCTGGCCAGCGCCACGGACCGGGCCAGGATGCGCGACTTGGGCGTGGCCTGCAGGTCGCCGTCATGGCGGAAGCGAAAAAACCGCAGCATCGAAGCGCCCCCCAGCCCGGCACGCACAAAGGTGCCGCGCCCGTGGCGGCGCTCCAGCAGCCCCTCGGCCACCAGCAAGGCCAGCGCCTGGCGCAGGGTGCCCAGGGCGACGCCCTGCTCCCTGGCCAGCAGCGCCTCGGGCGGCAAGGCGGTGCCCGGCGTCCATTCGCCCAGCGCGATGCGGGCGCGCAAGCCGCTGGCCAGCCAGCCGTAGCGGCTTTGGCCGGGCGCCGGCTGGTCGCTGCTGGCCGCCAGCGGGGATGGAATTAAATCTTGATTCAACATATAGTCCTCTAGATGACTAGAATGTAGACCATGTTTTCAGATTTGTCAAAAACCGCTGTCGATACGCATTTCCATGTGTTCAGCGCAGGCATCGCCCAGGCCGGCGCGCGCTATGCCCCGGCCTACGATGCCCCGCTTTCCAGCTGGCAGGGCCAGGCCGGGCCGCTGGGCGTTCATCGCGGCGTGCTGGTCCAGGCCAGTTTCATGGGCAGCGACAACACCCAGCTGTTGGCCGAGCTGAATCGCTGGCCGGACATGCTGCGGGGCGTGGCGGTGGTCGGCCCCGATGCGACGCTTGGCACGCTGCAGCCCCTGCACCAGGCGGGCGTGCGCGGCATCCGGCTGAACCTGGCCGGCATTTCGCATGAACTGGATTCATGGTCGGGTGCCGCCCCCCTCTGGGCGGCGCTGCAGTCGCTGGGCTGGCATCTGGAGCTGCACACCGACATCGGCCGGCTACCCCAGGTGCTGGCGCAGATTCCAGGCGATACGGCCCTGGTGATCGACCACATGGGCAAGCCCGAGGCCGTCTCGGCGCATGACGCAACGGTGCGCGCCCTGGCCCAGCGCGCCCGGCGCGGCCAGGTGCACCTCAAGCTGAGCGGCGCCTACCGGCTGGGCGGGCGCGACCCCGGCCAGCTGGCGCGCCTGTGGCTCGGCGAGCTGGGCGCCGGCCGCCTGCTGTGGGGCAGCGACTGGCCTTGCACCAACCACGAATCGCTGGCGAACTACCCTGTGCTGCTCAAGTCGCTGCATGGGTGGCTGGACGATGAAGCAGCCGTCAGCGCGGTGCTGCGCGCCAACCCCCAGCGGCTGTACTGGGCGGAGTGACCGGCCTGCCGGCAGGGTCAAAAAAGACGGAAAGCGGGTCAGTTCAGCCAACAGCCGTCCTTGCCGCGAAGGTGGAAATCGACTGCTCCATGCCTGGCCACGGCTGGCTTCTGACCTTCACGGGAAGGACACTCGGGCAAGCGTCCAAGTCCAGCATCTAATTAGATAAAAATGCCTACAGCGCATGCTGGATATGCGCAAGCAGCTATTAAAAACAGAGCAACTCCGGCATCCTCCTGGCCACCTGGCCACCTGGCCGCGTCAACGCGCCGAAAGGCAAGGCGCTACCGCTCAGGCAGGGAGGGCTTCGTTTTTGGGGTTGCCGCCGTACTGGTTGCTGCCGGTGTCGCCTTCCTTGACGGCCCAGTAGAGGGCAATGATCAAGCCGATCAGCGGCACCAGCGAGATCAGCAGCCACCAGCCATTGCGGTTGATGTCGTGCAGCCGGCGCACGCCCACGGTGATGCTGGGAATGAGGTGAACCAGCACCACCAGGGCGCCCAGCATTTCGGTGCCAAGAATGGCGTCGAGGACGCTGGCCACGATCAGCATGCCGATGTACACCAGCATAAACATCCAGTATTCGGTGCGTCGCGCACGGCCTTCGACATTGACATAGTTGCGCATGACTTTCAAATACCAGTTCATAAAACTTCCTTTGGTGATGGGGTGCGTGATGAGGACAGCAGCGCAGACGCGCTGGCATGCATGTTTCCGGTGCCAGGCATCTGATTCCCTTTTCACTTCAAGCGGCAGGTCGTTGCTGCAGTCTGGCCAGTTCATGGCACGGGGTTTCAGCACCGCGCCTGATCTTGTATTGAAATAGATACGGAATGAAACATCTTACGTGGGCGCCATGTCAGTCGATGGCTTGCGCCCGGCTTTCACGGCCTTCAGCCCCCGAACAGGCTCAAAAACGCCAGCACCGCCAGTGGCGCGGTTTCGGCCCGCAGCACCCGTGGCCCCAGCGTGACCGGGCTGAAGCCGCAGGCGATGGCAGCGGCTTCCTCGGCCGGACTCAGGCCGCCCTCCGGGCCGTTCAGGAAGGTCAGGGCGCCGCTGGTGTCCCGCGTCGCCTGGCCCAGCGGCCTGCTGCCGTCCCGCAGCGACAGCAGCAGGCGCGTGCCGACGCCAGCGGCGGTTGCGGCTGCGCTGGCCGCCAGGCTCTTTTTCAGCCAGTCGGAAAGCGTGGCC
>JAQGNK010000499.1 GCA_028291905.1 Polaromonas sp. | reverse complement strand
CAGGCGCATGACCCGCAGGCGCGGGCGCGGGTGCAGGCGCTGGCGCGGCACGGCGCGGCGCGCAACCGCTGCTGGCAGCAGATCGAGCAGCTCGGCACGGGCTGGACGGCGCAGGTGGCCTCGCTCGATGCGCTGGCGCTGCAGATGCAGTGGGCGCAGGCTGCCAGCCAATGGTGGCCCAAATCCATGATGGCCCAGCGCGCCATTTCGGGCCGGCTGAGCGGTTTTCGCGCTGGCAGCCAGCGCCCGACCGACGCCCAGGTGCAGGCGCTGCTGGGGCCGCTGGCCGCGCTCAATGCCGAAGACCAGGCGTTAACCAGGCTGCAGCCCGAGGCCGAGGCGCTGCTGCAGGAAGCCTACGCCGGCCTGCAGACCGACTGGGCTGGCCTGGCCGCGCATGAAGCCTGGGCCAGGGGCTTTTCCGATGCGGTGGTGCTGCTGGCCGGCGCCGACCTGGCGCGGGTCGGCCCGCTGCACCAAGCCCTGGCCCCGCTGGTCTCCAGCAACCGGGCCACGCTCAACGTCAGTGGCCCGGCCGGTCAGGCGCTGCTGGCCTACCGCAAGGCCTGGCGCGCGTTCAGCCAGAAATTCGATGCGCTGGCCGGCCTGTCGCGCCCGCCGGCGCCGTTGCAGGGGCCGGACTTTGCGCCGGGCGCGCTCGAACGCATCCGGGGCGTGCTGGCGGGCTGGCGGGCCAGCCGGCGGCTGATCCAGCCCTGGTGCCTGTGGCGCCAGGTGCGCCAGCAGGCCATCGACCAGGGTTTGCAGGCGCTGGTCGCCAGCCTTGAGGCCGGCGCCGTGCCGCTGGCGCGGGTCGAGGCGCATTTCAGGTTCAGCTACGCCAGCTGGTGGCTGAAGAAAACCGTCGGCGCCGACCCGCTGCTGCGCGGCTTTTCCAGCGCCGACCACAGCCGCAAGATCCGCGAATTTCAGGCAGCCGACACGCGCTTTCAGACGCTCACCGAGCAGTACATCGTCGCCACCCTGTCGGGCCGCATTCCTTCCGTGGCGGGCAGCGCCGCCGGCCCCGACAGCGAACTCGGCCGCCTGCGCCGCGAGCTGCAGAAGCAGCGGCGCCAGATGCCGGTGCGCCAGCTTGTCCACGGCCTGCCGACGCTGCTGCCCAAGCTCAAGCCCTGCCTGCTGATGTCGCCGCTGTCGGTGGCGCAGTACCTGGACGCCGGCTATGCGCCGTTCGACCTGGTGGTGTTCGACGAGGCCTCGCAGATTCCGGTCTGGGATGCCATCGGCGCCATCGCCCGTGGCCGCCAGCTGGTGGTGGTGGGCGACCCCAAGCAGCTGCCGCCGACCAGCTTTTTCAGCAAGTCGAGCGACCCTGAAAGTGCTGGAGCAAGTGAGGAGCAGGTCGAGGACCTGGAGAGCATCCTGGACGAATGCCTGGGCGCCGGCATGAACCGCCTCAGCCTGCAGTGGCACTACCGCAGCCGCCACGAAAGCTTGATCACCTTCAGCAACGTCAACTACTACGATTCCTGCCTGGTCACCTTCCCGTCGCCGGTCACCAGCGACAGTGCGGTCCGCTTCGAGAAAGTAGCAGGCGTCTATGACCGGGGCGGCAGCCGCACCAACCGGCTTGAAGCCGACGCCATTGTCGAGGGCATCGGCGCGCATTACCTGTCGCCCCAAAAGCGGCACCTGACGCTGGGCGTGGTCACCTTCAACCAGACCCAGCAGCAGCTGATCGAAACCCTGCTCGACGCCCGGCGTCGCGCCAGCCCGGAGCTTGACCGGGCGATTTCGGCGCAGGCGCGCGAGCCGCTGTTCATCAAGAACCTGGAAAACGTGCAGGGCGACGAGCGCGACGTGATCTTCTTCTCGATCACCTACGGCCCGGACGCCGCTGGCAAGACGACGATGAACTTCGGGCCGCTCAACGGCGAGGGCGGCCAGCGCCGGCTCAACGTGGCGATTTCGCGGGCGCGCGAAGCGGTGGTCATCTACAGCACCCTGCTGCCCGAGCAGATCGACTTGGCCAAGGTGCGCGCCGCCGGCGTGCGCGACCTGAAGCACTACCTGGAATTCGCCATCAAGGGCTACCGGGCGCTGGCCGAGCAAAGCCTGCCGACCGGCGGCGAGCCCGACAGCCCGTTCGAGGTGGCGGTGATCCGGCTGCTCAGAAGCCAGGGCTGGGACGTGCATCCGCAGGTCGGCTGCTCGGGCTACCGCATCGACATCGGCGTGGTCGATCCGCGCGCGCCGGGGCGCTACCTGGCCGGCATCGAATGCGACGGCGCCACCTACCATTCGGCCGCCACCGCGCGCGACCGCGACCGGCTGCGCCAGCATGTGCTCGAAGGCCTGGGCTGGCGTATCCTGCGCATCTGGTCCACCGACTGGTGGCTCAACCCCGAAGGCGAGATCGGGAAAATCAGCCAGCGGCTCAAGGAAATTCTGGCGCTGCCGGATGCGAGCCAGGCTGAAGCGGCAAAAGATGCTGAAGCGGCTGAACAAGCCAGGGCTGCTGAAGAAGCTGAAGCGGCTGAAACCGGCAGGCAGGCCGGGGAGATTGAACCTGCCAGTCAGGCTCAACGGAGTCAAGCGGCTGAACCAGCCGAAACAGCTCAGCCAGTTGGAGCAGTTGAATCGGCTGAAAGGGCTGAACCGGCTGAACCAG
The DNA here is from genome assembly GCA_028291905.1 of Polaromonas sp. Classification (GTDB taxonomy): domain Bacteria; phylum Pseudomonadota; class Gammaproteobacteria; order Burkholderiales; family Burkholderiaceae_C; genus Polaromonas. The sequence continues at coordinate 1,364 of JAQGNK010000499.1, read as the reverse complement.
CGGCGTTGCCGGCTGGCAGCGGGGCGGGGCAGGCTTGGGCGGCTGTTTCAGCACCCGTCAACGAGGACGTTGCGACGCCCGCCAGCGAGCCGGAAGTCCTGGCGATTTACCGCCCGGCCATCCTGCCCGCAGGCGACCCGCTGCTGTTTCATGAAGCGCATGTTTCAGCCGACCTGGAGGCCCACCTGTCCCATGTGATCGACACCGAAGGCCCGCTGAGCGAAGCGGTGCTGTTCCGGCGGGTGGCCCACGCCTGGGGCATCGAGCACATCGGCGCCCGGCTGTCGGGCCGGCTCAGGTCGCTGACGCCCGAGCGCTTTGCCCGCACGGTGGAGGAGGACGCGGTTTTCTACTGGCCGGCCGGTGCCGACACCCAGGCCTGGGAGCAGTTCCGCATTGCAGGCGACAGCCCGGCCTCGCGCCGCGACATCAATGCGGTGTGCCTGGAGGAACTAGCCGCGCTGGCCCACCATGTGCTGCAGCAGGCAGGCAGTGCGTCATGGCAGGAGGGAGCCGCTTCGGTCTGCCGGCTGCTGGGCATGCCCCACATGCCGCAGCAAGCCCAGGAGCGGGCCAGCGAAGCCATCGGACGCTTGCTGGCCGCCGAACTGGCGGTCGAGGTGGATGGCCGGGTGCGGCTGGTGGAGTGACGCAGGTGCGCCATGCTATGAAAGCAATAGCTTGTTGAGCTTGTATTCATTGGGCTGAAGGCACTTTTTATCATGATCTGAGCGTGAGCAGCAGGATTTGGCTAGCAACTGGAAACAAGCAGCAAGCGCCAGGGTGCAGCGCTGAATTTTAGAAAAGCCAGGTTAGTGGTCAGTTTCTTCTTCCTGCCAGGCCGATGACTTCGCCAACTGCATCCAAAGCAGCCAGTTGCGGGATGACTTTCTCAACAGTCCCGATGTTCGGCTCGCCTTGCCTGAGTGCAAACTTAAAACGCATGCTCAAGGCCAAATTGCAGTGTCAAATTTCTTCATGCCTCTGACATGCGGGGCATGTAAAAACAGGCTTTTGGTTTTAAGTCATGCGATGAAAAAAAATCTGAACAGTAAATTCCTTGGCGCTTCAGGGCTGGCGGGGCGTGTTGCGCTCAGCCTGCTGGTGATTTCCTTGCAGGCCTGCGGCGGCAGTCATGGCGATGCCCCTATGGCCGCTGTCCCGCCGCCGGTCGCCGCCCCTTTGCCTGCCTGTACCACCGCGATCCCGGCCACCGCACCGCTCACGGCTATTTCGGCGGTCCAGGGCGATGGCCACCTGAGCCCGCTGGCCGCGCAGAACGTCACCGTGCGGGGCGTCGTGGTGGGGGAGTTCCAAAATACAGCCAGTGCCGGGACGGCCAGCACCCGCCTCAACGGCTTTTT
>JAQGNK010000481.1 GCA_028291905.1 Polaromonas sp. | reverse complement strand
GCGCGAGGCCATGGGGGTTGCCGGCATCATCGTGCCGTGGAACTCGCCCGTGATCCTTATGATCCGGTCGCTTGCGCCCGCGCTGGCGGCGGGTTGCACGGCTGTCATCAAGATGCCTGGCCAGACGGCGCAGACCAACGCGCTGGTTGCAAAAATCATGTCCGAGGCGACTTCCCTGCCGCAGGGCGTGATCAATCAATTCAGCGAGTCGGGGGCGGAGGGCTCGAAGTGGATGATCGAATCGCCCGATGTTCCCGCCATCAGTTTTACCGGTAGCACCAGCACCGGGCGTGCCATTGCCGCGGTGGGCGCGCGGCATCTCAAGCGTTTCGGTCTCGAATTGGGCGGCAAGACGCCGATGGTGGTCTTCAATGACGCAGACCTTGCCCTGGCTTTGCCCAAGCTGGAAAAGGCGCTGACGGTTTTTTCCGGCCAGTTTTGCATGACGGGTTCGCGGCTGCTGGTCCAGCGCGACATTGCCAACCAGGTCCGCACGCAGCTGAGCGCGCGCCTGCAGGCCGTGAAGGTCGGCCCGGCGGCGGATCTCGCCAGCGACATGGGGCCGCTCATCGACAAGCAGAACGTTGACCGGGTGGACCAGCTGGTGCAGGACGCCGTGGCCGTTGGCGCCAAAGTGCTGGTCCGGGGCGGGCCTGTCAACGAGGGGCCGCTGGCGCGCGGCGCCTTCTACCGGCCGACCCTGCTGGAGGTGAGCGACCCGGAGATGGACATCGTCCAGAAAGAAACATTCGGACCGGTCCTGACGCTCCAGGTGTTTGACACCGAGGCACAAGCCATCGCGCTTGCCAACAACAGCGAATACGGCCTGGCGGCCAGCGTCTGGACCCAGGACCTCAACCGCTCACTGCGGATGGCCCGCCAGATCGAGGCCGGCACTGTCTGGATCAACGACTGGGCGGTGGTACACGACGAGTTTGAAGAAGGCGGCTACAAGGCGTCCGGCCTGGGAAGGCTCAATGGCCTGGCAGCCATCGACGACTTCGTTCAATACAAGCACATCTCGATTGCCGCGGGCAAGGCGCCGGCATGAGCCCATCCATTGGGCTATGTCAGACGGGCAGACCCGCCTCGCAATGACGTTGCCCGAGCAATTTTGCAGGGAGGCCACCAGCGTCATCGTCCATGACGTCAAGGCAGCGCACCAGCAAGACTACGAACCCTGGATGGTCACTGCGTGCAATGCGCACCAGGCCTTTCCGGGCTACCTGGCAACCGACATCATCCGTCCCATCGACCCTCAGTTTTTGCGCTATGTGATCCTCATGCGTTTTTCGACCCTTGCCCAAGCCCAGGCCTGGCTGGTGTCGGACGTTCGCCAACAGTTATTGACGCAGGCCCGGCCCTGGCTGATCAAGCCCGACCGCTACCAGGCCATTCAAGGGGCAGACTTCTGGTTTGATCCCGGCCTGGGTGAAAAGCATCCCCGGCGCTGGAAACAGTGGCTGCTGTCGGTGGTGGCACTTTTACCGCTGGCAACGCTGGTTCCCGTCCTTATCAGCGCCGCCTTTTCGGCAGCTGGCATCGAACTGCCGGCCAGCGCACTTCATCTCCTGTCGCTTGCGATCATTTCCGGCTTGATGGTTTACCTCCTCATCCCCGGCCTGACCCGTCTGCTTGCCAAGTGGCTGGTCGCCTGACTCTGGGCTGCTGGCCCTGGGTTTTGCAATTGCGGGAATCACACCTGAAGATAAACCCCGGGCAGGCCTTTTATCAGGTCAAATCCTGTCCTATCGCATGAAGAGTATAGGCATTCAGCTATTAAAAAAGTAGCAAGCTCCGGTCTGGTCCAAGCGGTTCAGGCAGTTGCCCCGCGCGCAGCCTCAGAACAGCCCGGCCACCAGCCAAGCGGCGGTGCCCCACATCATCAGCGCCACCAGTCCGTCGAGCGCCCGCCACACTGCCGGCGAGTCCAGCCGCCGGCCCAGGCGCCACATGGCCGCGCCCAGCGCCGTGAACCACAGCAGCGAGCCGGCCGCCGCGCCCAGGCCGAACACCGCGTTCTCGGGCCGGGCATAGGCCAGCGACGCGGTGCCCAGCAGCACTGCCGTGTCCAGCCAGGCATGCGGATTGAGCCAGGACATCGCCAGCGCCGCGCCGATGGCCTGGCGGCGCGACATCGCCACGGCCTGCCCAGCGCCCACGCCGGTGTCAGCGGCTGGCTGCAAAAACCGCCGCATCGCCTGCGCGCCATACAGTGCCAGCACCAGCGCGCCCGCACCGGTCAGCGCGCCCAGCACCTGGGCCGACAAGCCGCCGAGCTGCGCCAGCCCGCCGACGCCCACCGCGATCAGCACCACATCGGTCACCACGCAGACCGTAATCGTCAGCCACAGGTGCTCGCGCCGCAGGCCCATGCGCATGACGTGGGCGTTTTGCGGGCCGATGGCCATGATGAGCGACAGGCTGAGCGCCATGCCGGCGAAGAAGGCGGGAGTGAAAGGCAGGTTCATGGTGGACGCGGGATCAAAAAATTTCAGAAGGCAAAAGACGCAAGGCGCCTGCACTGGAGACGCACCACAAGTGTCGTAAAAAAGGCGTAAAGATTAAACAGAATTAACTAAAATTAGGTTTGCTCAATAAAAACTAAACCTACTGCACCTGCAGGCCAGCCGAACCACCCTGTCGGCGCATGCGGGCATGGCAAGCGGGACGCGCCAGGCCCATCAACCCCTCAGGAAAACCCATGCTCGATGCCCGCCAACTCGACGCGCTTGCCGCCGTCATCGAAACCGGCAGCTTCGGCGCCGCCGCCAAGGCGCTCAGCCTGACGCTGGCGGCGGTGTCGCTGCGCATCAAGTCGCTGGAGGAAACCCTGGGCCAGCGGCTGCTGGTGCGCGGCAAGCAGCTGCGGGCCACGCCGGCCGGCCAGGCGCTGCTGGGCCACACCCGCCAGCTGCGGCTGATGGAGGCCGACTTGCTGGCCGGCCTGCCGGGTGCTGGCAGCAGCGCGGCGGCGATGCAGTCGCTGAGCGTGGCGGTGAATGCCGATTCGCTGGCGAGCTGGTTCCTGCCGGGGGTGGCGCCGGTGCTGCAGACGCACCGGCTGCTGCTGGAGGTGCTGGTCGATGACCAGGACCACACCCAAGGCGCGCTGGCCAGCGGCGATGTGGTGGGCTGCGTCACCACGCTGGCCCGGCCGATGCGCGGCTGCGTCGCCGAGCCGCTGGGCATCATGCGCTACCGCTGCATGGCCGCGCCGGCAATGGTCGAGGCATGGAGCGGCGCCATCCCGCACCGCATGCTGCGCAGCCCGGCGGTGATCTTCAACCGCAAGGACGCGATGCAGGACGCCTGGCTGGCGCAGCATTACCAGCTGCAGGGCGCGCTCTACCCGCGCCACTTCGTGCCAGCGGTCGATGCCTTCGAGCTGGCGCTCGAACTTGGCATGGGCTGGGGCATGGTGCCCGAGCTGCTGCTGCAGGCGCGTACCAGGCGGGCGCCGCTGCAGGAAGTGGTGCCCGGCCAGCCGGTCGATGTGCTGCTGTACTGGCAACACTGGGCGCGCGAGCCGCTGGCGGCGCAGCGGCTGACGCAGGCCATCAAGGCGGCGGCGCGGGAATGCCTGCTGCAGGACTGAAGGCGTGAAAAAGTCGTTCCAGCACGATCTGGCTAACTTTTTCAGTCCCCACCAAGCCCCCTGCGATGACCGTCATTCACGCGAAGGCGGGAATCCAGGGACGTGTCCAATCAGCGACTGAAAGAGCGCCGCACTGGATTCCCGTCTTCGCGGGAATGACGGCGCTGTTTAAAAGGCTTGGGCTCGACAAGCACCTTGCCAGCTAACTTTTTCAATATCAAACAGGCCCGCAGCGCAATGAATGCCTGCGCAAGCAGCTATCAAAACAATAGTATTTGAAAAGGATTGCCGCCGCCATTTGCCGGGGCGCCACGAGTTCATGCGCTGTCCGGCGGCAGTGCCCCGCCCTGGCATGACCGCCTTGGCAGGCAGCCCAGGCCTTGACCGTAAAATCCGCCCATGCTTTCGATCAAAAAAGACCTGCTCTCCGACCTGGCCGCCGCGCTGGAAACCCTCTCCCCCGGCGCTGGCGGCAAGGCCGCCTTCGAGTCGCCCAAGGTCGCCGCGCATGGCGATTTCGCCTGCACCGCCGCGATGCAGCTGGCCAAGCCGCTCAAACAGAATCCGCGCCAGACGGCGGAAGCCCTGCGCGCGCTGCTGCTCGAAGCGCCGGCTTTCGGGCGCTGGGTCGATGCGGTCGAGATCGCCGGGCCGGGCTTCATCAACATCCGGCTCAAGCCCGCCGCCAAGCAGGAAACCGTGCGCGAGGTGCTGCTGGCCGGCAGCGGCTACGGCACCCAGCCGGCGCACGATGGGGATAGCGGCGGCAAGATGATCGTCGAGTTCGTCTCGGCCAACCCGACCGGCCCGCTGCATGTCGGCCACGGCCGGCAGGCCGCGCTGGGCGACGCGATCTGCAACCTGTACCAGACGCAGGGCGTCAAGGTTCACCGCGAGTTCTATTACAACGACGCCGGCGTGCAGATCCAGACGCTGGCGACCAGCACGCAGCTGCGGGCCAAGGGTTTCAAGCCGGGCGACGACTGCTGGCCGATTGACCCGGCCAACCCGGCCAGCAAGGGCTTTTACAACGGCGACTACATCGCCGACATCGCCGCCGACTTCCTGGCCGGCAAGACGGTGCGCGCCGACGACCGCGCGTTCACCGCCTCGGGCGACGTAGACGATATGGACGCCATCCGCCAGTTCGCCGTCGCCTACCTGCGCCACGAGCAGGATTTGGACCTGCAGGCGTTCTCGGTCAAATTCGACAACTACTACCTCGAATCGAGCCTGTACAGCGAAGGCCGGGTCGAATCCACCGTGCAGCGTTTGAAGGACGCCGGCAAGACCTACGAGCAGGACGGCGCGCTCTGGCTCCGGTCGACCGACTACGGCGACGACAAGGACCGCGTGATGCAAAAGCGCGACGGCTCCTATACCTATTTCGTGCCCGACGTGGCCTACCACCTGGCCAAGTGGGAGCGCGGCTTCACCCAGGCGGTCAACATCCAGGGCATGGACCACCACGGCACGATTGCCCGCGTGCGCGCCGGGCTGCAGGCCGCCGGTGCCGGCATTCCCCAGGGCTACCCCGACTATGTTCTGCACACCATGGTGCGGGTGGTGAGGAACGGCGAGGAAGTGAAGATTTCCAAGCGCGCCGGCAGCTACGTCACGCTGCGAGATTTGATCGAATGGACCAGCGCCGACGCGGTGCGCTTCTTCTTGCTCAGCCGCAAGCCCGACACCGAGTACGTCTTCGACATCGACCTGGCTTTAGCCAAGAACAACGAAAACCCGGTCTATTACGTGCAGTACGCGCATGCCCGCATCTGCTCGGTGCTCACGGCCTGGGGCGACGACGAAAGCCTGCTGAAGGGGGTGGACCTGTCGGCGCTGAGCAGTCCGCAGGCCCAGGCCCTGATGCTGCTGCTGAACAAATACACAGACATGCTCAGCCATGCTGCCGCTGGTTTCGCGCCGCACGACGTGGCCTTCTACCTGCGCGAGCTGGCCGCCTGCTACCACAGCTACTACGACGCCGAGCGGATTCTGGTCGACGACGAGGCGGTCAAGCTGGCGCGGCTGGCGCTGGTCGCGGCCACCGCGCAGGTGTTGCACAATGGCCTGGCGGTGCTGGGCGTCAGCGCGCCGCGCAAAATGTAGGCTGTCTGGCGCGAGTCCTTACTCAGAGAAGTTTCAGTTATGCAAGTCATCGGCAAGTCATCGGAATTCGGTATGAAACAACAACGCGGCGGCACCCTGCTGGGCCTGATCATCGGCGGGCTGCTCGGCCTGGGCATCGCCCTGACGGTGGCGGTTTATGTCACCAAGGTGCCGGTGCCGTTCATGAACAAGAGCCCGGCCTACAACCCCGACAGCGACGCGGCGGAATCGAAAAAGAACAAGGACTGGAACCCGAATGCGCCGCTGGCTGGCAAGAATCCGGCTCGGCCCAGCGCCACCGTGACACCGTCGGCGTCCGGCGAGTTGACGCTGCCCGAGCCTGAAGTGTCCTTCAGCGTGCCCGAGCCGGCCACGCCGCTGCCGTCTGGCGCGCCGCCGGAGCGCGCCGCCAAGGCGCCCAGGCCAGCAGCCACCGTGGCGACGCCCACGCCTGCGCCAGTACCGGCTCGCCCGCGTGACCCGGCCACGGCTTCGGTGCCAGCCCCTGCGACCGCGCCAGCCAAGCCGCGCGACACGGTCGTGGCCTCGGTGGCCCCGCCGACCACAGTGCCGGCGCTGATCCCCAAGCCCAAGCCGCCGGTCTCGGGCGACCCGCTGGGCGACCTGGCCAAGTCGCGCTCGGACCGCCCGGAAAGCCCGGTGTTTTCCTCCGGCGCCGATCCGTTCAACTATTTCATCCAGGCCGGCGCCTACCGCACGCCCGAGGACGCCGAGCAGCAGCGCGCCCGCCTGCTGCTGCTGGGCATGCAGGCCAGGGTCACCGAGCGCGAGCAGGCTGGCCGCACCGTGTACCGGGTGCGCGTCGGGCCGTTCGACAAGAAAGACGACGCCGACAAGGTCAAGGACCGGCTGGACAACAACTCGATAGAAACCGCGCTGGTCCGGGTGCAGCGCTAAAGCCAAGCCAGCCGTCCAGCTGGAATAAGCGCCGGCACGGCTGAACTTTTCCGGGCCGCCGCGTCAAACCGGCTGCACCATTGACATCCAGGAGAAATAATCAATGCAACGTCGCGAGTTTTCGCTCTCAGCCGCCGCGCTGGCCACCGCCGCCGCAGGCATTTCCGCCCTTCCCCTTCTTGCCCAGGCCCAGGCCAATCCTTTCAAAAGCGGCACCGACTACCTGACGCTGGACAAGCCGGCGCCTGTCGAGGCGCCTGCGGGGCAGATCGAGGTGGTGGAATTCTTCTGGTACAACTGCCCGCACTGCAACGGCTTCGAGCCGATGTTTGACGGCTGGGCCAAGAAAGCCCCCAAGGATGTGTCGGTGCGCCGCGTGCCGATAGCCTTCCGGCCCGACTTCGAGCCGCAGCAGCGCCTGTACTACGTGCTCGAAGGCATGGGCAAGGTCGAGGAACTGCACAAGAAAGTTTTCTACGCGATTCATGTTGACAAGCAGCAGCTCACCACGGCCGACCAGATCACGGCCTGGGTCGAGAAACAGGGGATTGCCAAGGACAAGTTTGTCGAGATGTACAACTCGTTCTCGGTTGCCACCAAGGCCCGCAAGGCCACCCAGCTGCAAAACGCCTATGCCATCGATGGCGTGCCCGCCCTGGGCATCAACGGCCGCTACTACACCTCCGGCTCGCAGGCCCAGACGCTGGAGCGGGCGCTGCAGGTTGCCGACGCGCTGATCGCCCAGTCGCGCGGCAAGGCCGGCAAGGCCTAAGCCGATCTTTTTCAGGGCCGGGCTTATGCGCCAAGCGCAGGCCTGGCCCAAAGCCCTGGTCAGCGGCAGGCCGGGCACTTGATGTCACTTTCCTGCCGTTGCGGGCGCAGGCGTTGCGTTTGCATGCACAGGCGCTATTTGGGCAGCGTTTCGTGGCTTTTGATGATTTGCTATTTATTTAATAGCTGCATTACCATCATCTGATTGCGAAACCCAGCTTTTACGCCTTGAGCTCAAGCCTGGGAAAGCATCAGATAATCAACTATGAATGCTTTTTCTCAAAACCTTCTCGCCGATGTGCACTTGGCGCTTTTGGCTTTGCAATACAGGGTTAATACCTAAAAAACGTCACTTTCCACTCCTGGATACAAAACAGAGTTAGGCAAAAAATACCGCTTGAAAACGTGTGAGGCACGACCGCTGCCATAGGCAAAAGCCGCACCCGAACATCATTTTTTAATTTTTTCAAAAATGAAAAGTAAATTTCCCTCGCATGGAAAAGGGCTTATTGCCTACATCGACTTACACATATTTATCAGTTTTACGTATTTAATTCAATCAAGGTACAAAGACTGAACAATTAATAAAAATTCTCGGAAATGTTCGTTTTTGCACCTATAACCCGGCCCTTCAACCGGTGCGGTCCCGCTCAGCAAAGAACAATGCCAAAGGCATCTCGTGTTAAAAATCCAAATCCTACCGTTTGCGCTCATGGCCCTGAGCCACGGCGTGTTTGCCCAGCAGCTCCCCAGCGCAGGTAGCCAGCTCCAGCAAATCCCCCCCTCCCCGATTCCGCAAAAAGCGGCCCCAGGCATCCGCATCGAGCCCGCCACTGCGTCCGCGACCACCGCCCAGGACACAGCAAGAATCACTGTGAACACTTTGCAGGTCAGGGGTGCGCGCCTCTACCCGGAGGCCGAGCTGCTGGCATTGACCGGGTTCAGGCCCGGCAGCGAGCTGACGCTGGGCGACCTGCGCGCCATGGCATCGAAAATCACCGACCACTACCGGAGCAGCGGCTATTTCGTCGCCCAAGCCTATCTGCCGGCGCAGGAAGTCAGCAATGGCGCGGTTACCATCGCAGTGATTGAAGGCCAGTACGGCCAGGTCCAGGTGCGCAACCAGAGCAATTTGTCGGGCGGCCTGGTCAACAGCCAACTCGAAGGCATCAACAGCGGCGACACCGTGGCCATCGCGCCGCTGGAAAGCCGCCTGCTGCTGCTGTCCGATATTCCAGGGGTCAACATCAGCTCGACCCTGACGCCCGGCGCGTCGGTGGGTGCGTCCGACCTGATCGTTGACGTGATGCCGGGGCAGCGCGTCAGCGGCAGCATCGACGCCGACAATGGCGGCAGCCGCTACACCGGCCAGTACCGCCTCGGGGCAACGGTGAACCTGAACAATGCGGCAGGCATGGGCGATGTGGCCTCGCTGCGGGTGCTGACCACAGGCTCGGGCCTGAACTATGTGCGCGGCGCCTACCAGATGCAGTTCGGTAAGGCCACGGCCGGCGTGGCCTACAGCTGGCTCGGCTATGAGCTGGGCAAGGAATTCTCCAGCCTGGACGCCCACGGCACGGCCCGCGTTGCCAGCATCTACGGCAGCTACCCGCTGATCCGTACGCGCGACACCAACCTGTACGCCCTGCTCGCCTTTGACCACAAGACCTTCGAGGACCGGGTGGACGCGGTCTCCAGCGTCACCGACAAGAAGGCCCAGGTGCTGATGGCCACCCTGCGCGGCGACCACCGCGACAGCCTGGGCGGCGGCGGCTTTAACAGCTACGGCGTCACCGCGTCGGCCGGCAACATCGATATCGAAACCCCGTCGGCGCGCAATTTCGATGCGGTCACGGCCAGGACCAACGACCACTTCACCAAGCTGGGCTTCAGTGCGATGCGGGTGCAGAGCGTGACCAACACCGTCTCGCTGTACGCAGGCATCAACGGCCAGCTGGCGTCGAAAAATCTGGATGTGTCGGAAAAAATGGAACTCGGCGGCATGAACGGCGTGCGCGCCTACCCTGAAGGCGAAGCCTATGCCGACCAGGGCTACCTGCTGACGCTGGAAGCCCGGATGCTGCTGCCGAAATTTTCCGAGCAGATGCCGGGGCAGATGCAGCTGGTCGGCTTCATCGACACCGGCCGCGTGACCCTCAACAAGAACCCATGGACGACGGGCGACAACCAGCGCACCCTGAGCGGCGCCGGTGTCGGGCTGAACTGGTCGGCCGCCAACAATTTTGTGATCAGGACTTCTTACGCCCGCAAGCTCGGGAGCGGGACAGCGACCTCGGCGCCGGACAAGTCGGGCCGCTTCTGGATACAGGCCGTCAAATATTTCTGATCGCCTGTCTCTGAGCAGCCTGGGCTGCCATGCCTGCGGATTGCACCCGCATTTTTGAAGAATATCCGAAAGATCACCATGAACCACATTCACCGCTCCGTCTGGAACGACCAGACCGGCACCTGTGTTGCCGCTTCCGAACATAGCCGCAGCGCCGGCAAAAAAATCTCGTCCTGCAGCCTGGGCGCCGGCTCCGGGGCCAGGTTCCGTATCAGGACCCTGAGCGTTTGCCTGATGCTGGCCTGCGGCGCCAGCGTCCATGCCCAGCCCACCGGCGGCGTGGTGTCGGCGGGCGCCGCCACCATCGGCGGCACGCCAGCCAACATGGTGATTAACCAGACCACGCCCAATGTGGCGATCAACTGGCAGAGCTTTGGCATCAACGCCGGCCAGTCGGTCCAGTTCGTGCAGCCGGGCAGCAGCTCGGTGGCGCTCAACCGGGTCATCGGCCCCAATCCGTCCCAGATCTTCGGCACGCTGTCTTCCAATGGCCAGGTCTTTCTGGTCAACCCCAACGGCATCCTGTTCGCCCCCGGCGCGTCGGTCAACGTGGGCGGACTGGCGGCGTCCACCCTGAACATCAGTGATGCCAATTTCATGGCGGGCAACTACCAGTTTTCCGGTGCGGGCACAGGCACGGTGGTCAACCAGGGCAACATCAATGCAGCCAGCGGCGGGTACGTCGCCCTGCTGGGCGCGAACGTCAGCAACCAGGGCACCATTGCAGCCCAGCTGGGCACCATCGCCTTGGCGGGTGGCAGCGCCATGACGCTGGATCTCGCGGGCAACAAGCTGCTGAAGGTCACTGTCGATCAGGGTGCGGTCAATGCGCTGGCGGCCAACGGCGGGCTGATCCGGGCCGACGGCGGCCAGGTGCTGATGACCACCCAGGCGGCCGGCAGCCTGTTGTCCAACGCGGTCAACAACACCGGTGTCATCCAGGCACAGACGCTGGTGACGGGCGAAAAAGGCACGATCAGGCTGCTGGGCGGCATGCAAAACGGCACGGTGAACGTGGCAGGCACCCTGAATGCCAGCGCGCCAGGCGTCGGCAACGGCGGCGCCATCGAAACCTCGGCGGCACGGGTCAACGTGGCCAATGGCAGCCTGATCACCGCCGCCGCAGCGGGGGGATTGAACGGCACATGGCTGATCTCGCCCCAGGACTTCGTGGTTGGCAGCGGGTCCTCGGACAACATCTCAGGGTCGACGCTGTCGGCCCAGCTGGTCACCAGCAGCGTCACCATCAGCACGCTGGCGGCCGCGCCCGGCAATGGCAACATCACGGTCAACGACGCCATCAGCTGGACGGCCAGCTCGAACCCGACGACCCTGACCCTGAACGCCCTGCAGGACATCACCCTGAATGGGGCCATCACGGCCACCAATGGAAACTTCGTGGCCTGCTGTGGCCGCGACATCAATGTGAATGCAGCCATCACGACAGTCAATGGAAGCGTTCTGCTGAGCGCCGGCCGCGATCTGAACCTGAACGGCGCCACCACCACCACCGATGGAAACATGATGATGTGCGCGGCGGAGGATCTCACCATCGCCGGGAAAATCACGCTGACCCGCGGCAGCACCATTGCAGCCCAGAGCCTTGGCCTGCCGCTTGGCCTGGTGCTCAATGCCGGCTACGGCGCAACGGGGCCGGGCAATGGCGGCGGCACCCTGGTGTTTGCCCCGCTGGCACCGCCCGTCACCGTCACCGGGCCCAATGCCCCGGTCACCATCAATTACAACCCGGTCTCGTACGCGGCGCCAACCAATTACGCCCCCCACTTCATTCTCAGCAGCGGCGCTGGGCTGACGCAGCACATGTTCGTGTTCGCCGGCGGCGGCGACAAGCCGTTCGACGGCACGGCGGGGACAACGCTGTCATCGCTGAAGGGCAATCCTACCGGCGTCACGCTGGTTGCAGGCCCTGGCAGCAGCGCCAATTTTGATTCGCCAACCCTGGGAACGAATACCGGGATCGCATTTACCGGCTACACCCTGGCTGGCGCCAATGCCGGCGACTATGCGCTTGCAGCCTCCTGCTGCGGCCCGGTGGTCGGAAGAACCACTGGCAGTATCACGGCGCCTGTGGTAGTGCCACCTGTGGTGGTGCCGCCGGTCGTCGTGCCGCCTGTGGTGGTACCGCCGGTTGTCGTCGTACCGCCTGTAGTGGTACCGCCGGTCGTCGTGCCGCCTGTGGTGGTACCGCCGGTCGTCGTGCCGCCTGTGGTTGTTGCGCCGCCTGTAGTTGTGCCGCCTGTAGTTGTGCCGCCTGTAGTAGTACCGCCGGTCGTCGTGCCGCCTGTGGTGGTTGCGCCGCCTGTAGTGGTTGCGCCACCGGTTGTCGTCGTACCGCCAGCCGTGCCGCCCGTAGTAGTTGCCTCACCGGTCGTGCTGCCTGTAGTGGTGCCACCGGTTGCCTTTGTAGCGCCGGTCGTGCCAACCACCGTCGCCCTGGCTGTGGTGCCGCCGGTGGCAGTGCCAGTCGTCTTCAAGGTGGAAACACCAGCCGAGGCACCCGTTGTCGTGATCACTCAAACGCCAAACGTGGTCCCCGCCGCAGACGTACCCTATGTGGCGCCTCTTCGGATCCGCAAACAAGACCGCAATTAAAGAGCCCAGGGGCTGCAGGGGCCTGCCACTCTTGCCTCTGCGCCCTTCATCAGCTCAACCGCGGAAGCCTGCGCCATCGGGCATGCCTGGACAACCCCATGGGAGCGCCCGAAAAACGAACGCTATGCGCATTCTGGCGCACGCCATAACAGGAAAGCGACCAGAGCGGCTCCGCGCTGATGGGCAAACACCACCCTGACCCGCACTCAAAACCGGGCTGGCGCGGGCCATCCAGTTGGACTGGTTTGGAAGGCCTCATTCCAGGCTTCCCCAGCGGGGAAGGAGCAAAACATGAGAGAGGCGGAAAACCTGCGATAGTAAGCAATGAAAAGGGCTGGATGCGCATGAAGCGATTGCGCACACAGCTATGAATTCAGTAGCAACCAAGCTACCGGGCTGCGGCTGTTGCAGGTCAGTGTGATTTCGCACTGACAGTCTGGTCCGCTGAAACCGGACCTGCTGAAGTGTTTCGCTTCTGCCTCCTTGTTTTCAAAGAAGCCGATGCAAGCGTCTTCCGTGCAAAAGGCGCGCGTGCCGCAGACAAGGCCGGCACGCCTGCCCGAATCGCGCCGGCATGATTTCCCCGCAGAAAATCAGGCAGCGGTGGCGTGGCACAATCACAAGCTACCCAGCTGCAAGATTCGTGCCTTATGAAACGCTCTTTGTTACCGATGATCCTGACCGCCTTCCTGGCGGCAGGCGCCGTGCTTCCGGCCATGGCTGAGAGAGCCGACCGCGACAAGCCCATGAACGCCGAGGCCGACGCCCTGCGCTACGACGACCTGAAGCAGACCAGCGTCTTCACCGGCAATGTCGTCATCACCAAGGGCACGACCATCATTCGCGGCGGCCAGGTCGAGGTCAGCCAGGACCCCGAGGGCTACCAGCTCGCCGTGGCCACGGCAGCGCCCGGCAAGCTGGCCTACTACCGCAAGAAGCGCGACGGCGTGGACGAGTACATCGAGGGCGAAGGAGAGCGCATCGAATACGACAGCCGCGCCGACCTTGTCAAGTTCATCAAGCGCGCCG
>JAQGNK010000473.1 GCA_028291905.1 Polaromonas sp. | reverse complement strand
AGACGCCGGTGCTGATCGACCTGAAGCCGTCAGGACAGTACTACATGGAAGACCTGCACAAGGCCGGCGGCGTGCATGCGCTGCTGCGCGAACTCAAGCCCCTGCTGCATCTGGATGCGATGACCGTCACCGGTCGCACGCTGGGCGAGGAAATGGAGCGCGCCCCGGCCGCCTTCCCGCAGTCTGTGGTGCGGCCGTTTTCCGATACGATCTATCCGCAAGGCGGGATAGCGGTATTGCGCGGCAACCTGGCGCCGGGCGGCGCCATCATCAAGCAGTCGGCCGCGGACCCGGGCCTGATGGAGCACGAAGGGCGCGCGGTCGTGTTCGAAAACATTCAGGACCTGGTCGAGCGCATCGACGCCGACACGCTGGATGTAGAAGCCGACGACGTGCTGGTGCTGAAGCACATCGGGCCGACCGGTGCGAGCATGCCGGAAGCCGGCTACATTCCCATTCCGAAAAAGCTGGCGCGCGCAGGCGTCAAGGACATGGTCAGGGTGTCGGACGGCCGCATGAGCGGCACGGCGGCCGGCACCATCGTGCTGCATGTCACGCCGGAGTCTGCTATCGGCGGGCCGCTTGCCTATGTCAGGAATGGCGACCGCATCCGGCTCAGCGTGAAGAACCGTGAAATCAGCTTGCTGGTATCGGAAGCAGAACTCGCCGCGCGGATGACAGCCGACCCGGTCACTCGCCCCAGCGCCGCGCGTGGCTACGAGCAGTTGTTCCTGAAGACCGTGACGCAGGCCGACAAGGGTGTGGACTTCGACTTCCTGCGGGCAGCGGAAACGAAGGAAAGCATACCGCGCAAGCGCGACTAGGCCAGTTGCCCCTGACCGGCCCGTGCGAGCCGGGCAGAGGCGCTGCGCTTGCTAGTCGCCGGTGATCTTCGCCTCCTGAACCACCGTGGCCCACATGCCGATTTCCTTCTTGATGCGATCGGCAGTTTGTTATCAATAATATTTTATTCACGATGCGTATGCGCAGTGCTGCGCACGAATCGATCCGTTAGCGGGCCGACTGCCTGGCGAGAACATCGTTGAGATATCTCAGCACCGCCGGGACAAGGAAGATTACCGTTCTATCAATCCTGGAAAGATGTGTCTGGAACTGTTTTTCAGGAAGCCATTATTTCCGGGAGACCATTACCATGATTCATACAATCGTCTTGTTAGCGGCGTTGCTCGCATTGTCGGGATGCGCTTCGATGGACAGGTCGGACACCGGAGTTCGACACGGAATGGCTGCTTTCAAGGAAGCATTCAATCGACACGACGCCGCTGCCGTTGCAGGGGTCTTCACCGAAGACGCCAGGCTTATGGCTCCCAACGCGCCGCTGCTGACAGGCCGAACCGGAATCCAGTCGTTCTGGCAAACCGGTTTTACCCGCGGCTTGTCGCATATTGAAAAAATGCCGATCGACGTTCAAGTGCATGGCGATACGGCAATCGAGATTAGCCGCTATCTAGTCACGTTCGGCGAAAGCAAAATCCAGGGCAAGGATATCCTGGTGTGGCGACGCGGGGCTGACGGCACGTGGCGTATCGCTGCTGATATATGGAATAACGATCAGCCCTGATTGCTGGCGAATGACCGCGGAACAGGCTTTTGACCCGCTTGAAGATAGCCGGCAGACTGTCGGTTATTAGCGCTGGACCTTCTCCATCAAACTGCTCTTGAGCCAGTTGCCGGCGCCTGCGTCCATCGCGGCGGCGATGACTTCCGGTGGCAAGGTATAGACCGTCGCCCAGGTGGCGCGGCCGTCTGCGGCATTGGACGGAAAGCTCGCCGTTTCTATTGGCCAGTGGTATTTGCGTTTCAATGTCCTGATGATCGCGGCCAGGGTTACGCGCCCACGCAGCGGTTCGGCACCGGTCTGGTCGGCGTTGGAAAGCAGGACCGCGAGTACGGCACCGCGGGCCGTACGCGGACCGGGAAGGAAGGGAGGCTTGGTAGGCATGCCGATATTCTAGCCGCCTCGCTTATGCTTTGCCCTTTCCGGCCAGACGACTTGCGGGTCGCAGCGGCAATTTGCAGCCCGAGCCAGCGCATCCTGTCAACTCACGGAAGTTCGAGCACGAACCTCTCCTGGAAATCCTTATCCTCGTTTTTTTCAGGATAGCCGCGCGGATTGGCGACGACTCTGCAGGAAAACGGTTTGCCGCCTTCGACGCCGGAGACCAGGAAATCATTCGCGCAATGAAGGTGTCCGTGCATCCAGACATCGGATAGCGGCAGCAGGTGATCCAGGGAATTGCAAAAGCCTGCGGTCCCGGGCGTGATCCCGTAGCGCGGGTCCGCGCTGCCCAGGGTCGGCGCAAAGTGCGTGACGGTGACCGTGGCGCCATCGAACGGTACAGCCAGTGCGTCGCCCAGCCAGGCCTGACACGCGTGCGCAAGCACGCGCATGTCTTCGGCGAGCATGGGCGCGCCGTTCCGGTACGTGGTGTTCTTGCTGAGGTAAAAATTAGCCGCCCGGTACGCTTTCTCCAATGCCTTCATCTGTTCGGCCATCGTGGGTTTCGATTTGGCGATCGCCTCGAAATCGCTCCACAAGGTAGTGCCGATGAAGCGCACGGAACCGACGGTGATAATCTCGCGCTCCAGCCATTCGATGCCCAGCGCCTCGCAGGTCCTGCGCAGCTTCAGGTAGGTCGCATCGTAATCCAGTGAATCGAACTCATG
>JAQGNK010000282.1 GCA_028291905.1 Polaromonas sp. | reverse complement strand
CCTTGGCCAACAAAAACGCCCGGATTCTTTGGGCCATCATGACCAGGGAAAAGCGCTATGACCCCTGTCACGTCAGCGTCCTTCCTTGCGCCATCACAGCCACAGCGTAAGACGATATGTGAGACATCGCACGAATGTATTGACCTCTAACCCTTTTTCTTGCCAGACGTGAAATCGCAGATGCTTTGAGCAGGTCAGACCGGTAGCAGGAAAGCTCGATACTTTGGCTGTGGGCCGTAGGCACCACGAAGTGTGAATGGAGCCCTGCTGCGCGGTTGGTATCTGGGGCCGCACCACCAAGTGCAGCAAGCCCGCCTGTAGATGTGCAAGTCTGTTCCTCGTTTGAAGCCAACCGGTTTGCGTCAGCCGCAAGGAATACCGTCTTCAAGAAGAAATTTCAATCCGCCCCTTGACTGGCTGGGAAGTCCCTTCTATGGGGACTCGTTTGTCAAGCTATTTAACAACACAATTCATCAGTGAAAATTCACGGATCCTTGATCATGGTGTGACAGCCTTGTGAACCATTTTCTTGCAGCTCGACATGACTGCCATATTCAGATCCAAGGCCGGGGTATGACCAAGCGTTCGAGCCAGTGCTCCAACGACCTTCTATCCGTGCAGGGTGAGTTCTCACCCTGCACCCAATGCCCCATGCGCATACAGTGCGCTGGCAAACCCCTGTTACCGGCACGCCCCATCTGTAAAGACGGTCACCGTATCGTGACCCGGGACTTCCACGGGCGCGTCGACCTTTGATCATCACGCAGCGTTTCATGTCAAGCCATGTGTTCAAGCCCGGCGGTCTGGCCTCAGGCGGCGGATGGCTTGAGCGCCGCCCCGCCTGGGATCTCGCCATGTTCGAGGTAGCGCCATAGCGAGATGGCCAGGCGCCGCGCCAGCGCCACGATGCCCACCCGGCGCATGCGCTTGCCCCCGCTGGCAAAGCGCCTATTGAACCACTGGCTCAAGGCGCTGTCGGGCTGCAGGCGCAGCCAGCTCCAGGACAGCTCGACCAGCAGGGTGCGCGCCCGCTTGTTGCCTGCCTTGCTGATTCCCTGCTCGAGCTGGCTGTCGCCGCTGGCGTAGGGTGTGGGTGCCAAGCCGAGGCAGCCGGCGAGCTCGCGCCGGTTGGCAAAGCGTCGCCAGCCGAACAGCTCTTTGACCAGGAGCCAGGCGCCTTTGGGGCCTATGGCGCTCAGCTGGGACAGTTGCGCTACCAATGGCTCCTTGCCATCGGCCAGCTCCTGGCGCCGCTCGGCCTCCAGTGCCTTGACTTGTTGCTTGACCAGCGCAAGGCGGGCGCATTCGCGCTCGATCTCGGCGCGCAACGTCGGCGGCACCTGCTCGGCATGATCGGCCCACCAGCGCGCCCAGTCGCGCCCGCCAATGGTGATGCGTGGGCGCAGGTTGTGAAGCACCAGCAGCGAACTGATGCGGTTGCTGTGCGCGATCTGTTCCTTCGACAGCCGTGCCAGTTCGCGGTGTACGCGCCGTACGTCCTCATCCTCAGCCGATGGCTCGTGCAGCACCGACCACACGCGCTCGCCCGCATGGTGGCGAAGCAGCATGGAGAGCAGCTTGTCGCCGTCGAGCCGGTCTGTCTTGACGCGCCTGGCGTGCCGGTTCACCTCAATGCTCGCGGAGTCAACCACGAGGTTGTCGATGCCCTGATCAACCAACCAGCGGTGCAGCCACCAGCCGTCGCGCCCGGCTTCGTAGCACGAATGCACCTTGGCGTGCGCCTGGAGTTTGCAACGCTCCTTTGCCTTGACAATGCACTGCGCGACGGCGGCTGTGTCGCCGGCGTTCACGGCGTATCGGCTCGGAGCTTTGCGGCCATCGCTCAGCGTCAGCTGCCACTTCTTGTCGCTGAGCTCGAAGCTCATGTACAGCTCGGCCGGAAGCTGCGTATCCTCGCCTTGCAGGACTGTATGAATGCTGGACATTTCAATTCTCCTTTGCTACGGAAGTTTGAAACCCTCTTTTCTAGCTCAACCCTTGCCGGTTGAATAGTCCCACATAGCATCTGTAGCCAAAGTGGAAATTGTTTGTCGCAACCACTTCAAACCTGGAGGTCCTGCCATGAAATCTACCGCACAACTACCCGTCATTGGAATGGATATTGCCAAAAATGTCTTCCAACTCCATATCGTGGATGCCGAGACGGGCGAGATACAGCGGCGCCAACTCAAGCGTGCCAAGGTAGCCGAGTTCTTCACCAACCGCCAACCGTCGTTGGTAGCGATTGAAGCTTGCGGCGGAGCCCACCACTGGGCACGCACCCTGCAGGGCATGGGTCATCAGGTCAAGCTGCTACCGGCCAAGCATGTGCGGGCTTTTGTGCTGCGCGACAAGACTGACGCACTTGATGCGCAGGCCATCTGGGTGGCTGCCCAGCAACCGCACATCCGGGAGGTGCCCGTTAAAAGCGAGCAGCAGCAAGCCTGCCTGAGCCTGCACCGCATGCGCGCGCAGTTGATGAAGATGCGCATCATGCAGACCAACGCCCTGCGTGGCTTGCTCTACGAGTTCGGCATGGTGCTGCCTGAGGGACATAAAAAATTGCTGCAATCCATCCAGGGCGAACTGGCCAAAGCCCAGCAGGACAACCGCTTGTGCGACGTGGTGGTGCTGAGTGTGCAAGAGCAGCTCAAACGTATCGATGCCTTGCAAGACGACCTCGACCGGCTTGACAAGCGACTGGCTGCCATGGTCAGGCAAAACCAGCACATGCTGGCCGTGCAGGCCATTCCCGGCATAGGGC
>JAQGNK010000462.1 GCA_028291905.1 Polaromonas sp. | reverse complement strand
GCCGCGCTGCCGGCAAACCCGTTGCGGCGGCGCATCCCGTGATTATCCGGCCTGCCGCACCGCCGAGCCAGCGGTCGATAATTGCCCCATGCTTTTGACCCTTTCCCCGACCCGATGGCGCTGGCGCCTGGCTGCCGGCCTGCTGGCGGCGCTGGGCGGCCTGGCCGCCCAGGCCCAGACTCCCCAAAATTTCTCGAACTCCCCAACACTGCCGCCCGAGGTCGATGCCCTGCTGGCCCGCGCCCAGGTGCCGCGCGAGGCCTTCGCGGCCGTGGTGGTCGAGGCCGCGCCGGCGCCCGGCGCCAAGGCCGCGCCTCTCTTGAGCTGGCGCGCCGGCAGCCCGATGAACCCGGCCTCTGTCATGAAGCTGGTCACCACCTATGCCGGGCTGGAGCTGCTGGGGCCGGCCTACACCTGGCGCACGCCGGTCTATGTCGATGGCCCCATCGTCAATGGCGAGCTGCAGGGCAACCTGGTCATCCAGGGCAAAGGCGACCCGCAGCTGGTCATCGAGCGGCTGTGGCTGCTGCTGCGCCGGGTGCAGGGGTTGGGCATCACGCGCATCAGCGGCAACATCGTGCTCGACCGCGTCGCCTTCGCCCCGCCGGCGCAGGCCCCCGGCGACTTCGACGGCGAGCCGCTCAAGCCCTACAACGTGCAGCCCGATGCGCTGCTGGTCAACTACGGGTCGGTGGCGATGCGCTTCGTGCCCCAGCCGGGCAGCGGCACCGCCCGCATCAGCTACGAGCCGGCGCTGGCCGGCGTGCGGATGCAGGCCAGCGTGCCGCTGTCAGCGGGCGACGGCGGCGCGGCGCTGTCGTCCTGCGGCGACTACCAGGCCCGGCTGCAGCCCGAGCTGGCCGACCCGCTGCGCATCGGCTTTGCCGGCAGCTACCCGGTGGCCTGCGGCGAATCGGTCTGGACGATGGCCTATGCCGACCCGGCCAGCTATGCGGCGCGGGCGATTGCCGGGCTGTGGCAGGACATGGGCGGCAGCCTGGGCGGGCGGGTGCAGGACGGCTTGGCGCCGCCCGGCCTGGCGCCGACCTTCGAGCTGGAATCGGCACCCCTGGCCGAAACCATCAGGAGCATCAACAAATTCAGCAACAACGTGATGGCCCAGCAGCTGTTCCTGACGCTTGGCCTGCAGCGCGGCGGCCTGGGCAGCCCGCAGGCGTCGCGCGAGGTGGTGCGCGGCTGGTGGCAGGCGCGCTTTGGCGGGCCGAACGGCGGGCAAGGCAACCTCCAGGATGTGCCGGTGCTGGACAATGGCTCGGGCCTGTCGCGCCTGGAGCGCGTCACGCCGCAGGGGCTGACGCGCATGCTGCAGGCCGCCTACCTGGCGGGCAACATGCCCGACCTGATGGCCTCGCTGCCGATTGCCGGTGTCGATGGCACGCTCAGGCGCAGCAAATCGACGGTTTCGCAGGGCTGGGCGCACCTGAAATCGGGCACACTGCGCGACGCCACGGCGCTGGCCGGCTATGTCCACGGCGCCGGCGGACGGCGGCTGGTGGTGGTCGGCATCATCAACCATCACAACGCCCCGGCGGCGCGGCCGGCGCTGGACGCGCTGGTGGACTGGGCCGTGAAGGAAGGCAGCCGATGATGAGCCTGACCGAGGGCATCGGCTTCGTCGCCGCCTGCCTGACCACTGCCAGCTTTTTGCCGCAGGCCTGGCTGAGCTTCAAGACCCGCGATGTCAGCGGCGTGTCGCTGGGGATGTATTGCGCCTTCACCGCAGGCGTGGCGCTCTGGCTGGCCTACGGCCTGCTGCTGGGCTCCTGGCCGATGGTGATCGCCAACACCATTACGCTGGGGCTGGCCTTGATGATCCTGGGAATGAAGCTGTTCTATGGCCGCGCCAGCACGGGCAGGCGAGCGGTACCGGCACCGGAGCAAGGCCGGGAGCCCTAGTGTCGCGTCACGCGGAAAGTGTCGTGGGATCGCGTCGCCATCGACGTGCAGCGCAAGGCGAGGGCCAGCGAGACCCGGCAGTTTCCGCGTGACGCGACACTAGGCCCGGACAGGATGCGCGCCAGGCGCCGGCGGCACTGGCGCCTGCCTGCGTCTTTCACAGGCAACTCACGCTGAATCATTCCAATAAAAAGGTATTTCCCATGCTCATCAGACTCATCTACGCCAGCACCGCCCAGGACGGCGTTGACCTGGCCGAATTCAAGCGGATCCTGCTGCAGGCCCAGGCCAACAACCAGCAGCGAGACTTCACCGGCATGCTGGCCTTCAACAGCAAGATTTTCCTGCAGGCGCTCGAAGGCTCGCGCGATCAGGTCAACGCGCTGTACGGCAAGCTGATCCGCGATCCGCGCCACCATACCGTGACCATGCTCGGCTACCGGGAAATCGGCGAGCGCCAGTGGGCCGACTGGTCGATGGGCTTTGCCGCGCCCAAGGCCGAGAACCGCACGCTGTTCCTGAAATATTCCCAGCAAAGCATCTTCAACCCCTACGGCATGACTGCCGAGGCGGTCGAGAAAATGCTGATCGACCTGACGCAGACGGTGATTGCCCTGGGCGAGCCGGCTCCGGCCGCGGCGGCCAGCCCGACGCCTGCCCGGCCCGCTTTCAGCACCCCGCCGGGCAAGTAAGCACCGCGCCGCCCTGACCCGGCTCTGCCCTAGAGGCTAGGCCAGCGTGGTATTCGAGCGCACGGTGCGGGGTGCTGAAATCGTGCAGAAAAATAGCTGGAGCCGCATGGGCGTGCTGCAGTAGCGTTCAATCCTGATTCTGGCCATGGCCTGCAGCCCGGTTCCGCCTTGAAGCCTGCTCAGCGCCTAGCCAGCGGCCAGCGATAGGACAGCACACATTCCAGCGGATAAAAATGCGCGCGCACCTGCTCCAGCTGGTTGCCGCCGAACAGGTGGATGTGCCGGTCATCCGAATGCAGGTAGAAACCGACGTGGCCTTTCCAGCTGGACGGGTCGTCGCGGGACAGCACTGCGATGCAGCCCGGCCTGGGCTGCTCCAGCGCCTCGCCCCAGTCCAGCCAGGAACGCGCCAGGGCCGAGCCGGTGCCGGCGATGCCGACCTGCGCCAGCGTCCAGTTGACAAAGGACGAGCACCAGGAGGCCTTGTCGTCATAGCCGCGCAGGTTGGTGCAGTCGTGGTAGCGGGTGATGCGCGGGTTGCTGCGGCCGGCCGGGTACTGGGCCACGCCTGTCTCGGCCATGGCGACAGCCATCCAGGACGGATTGATGGGGTGGAGTTCGGAAAGTGATGGCATGCGGGCAATGCAAGAGTAGGCGGCGCAAGGAGTGGTTTCACCGCATTGTGCCGCGCTGTCTGCAGGCTGAAAATGATGCCGCAGGCCGGCGGAGCCCGGCATGGCTTGACTGCCTGCCAGGGGCCGGGGGCGCAGGACAAAATACCAGCCGCAGCCCATCGACACCGTGGATCAAGCATCAGGAGCCGCCCCATGCCACCAGAACATCAGCCGCCCCTTGCCGGCACGCCAGCGCATTGCATCGTGCTGACCACCACTGCCACCGAGGCGCAGGCCGACCAGCTGGCGCGGCAGATTGTCGAGGCACGGCTGGGCGCCTGTGTGCAGGTTCAGCCGCTGAAAAGTTTTTACCGCTGGAACAGCGAAGTCCGCATCGAGCCGTAATGGCAGCTGTCCATCAAGACGCGGCTGGACCTTTTCGAGGCGCTGGCGCAGTTCATCGGCGCCCGCCACGCCTATGAACTACCCGAAATCGTGCAGATTCCCATCAGCGCCGGATCAGCCGCCTACCTGCGCTGGGTCGATGAGCAGACGCCGGGCTAGCCGGCGCCGTTTTATTGCGTTTCAATCAGCCAGGAAAGACCACACGCCATGAAGTTTGGAAAAGCAACGCCGATTCTCCGGATGTTCGACGAAGGAAAAGCCAGGGAGTTCTATGTCGATTTCCTGGGCTTCACAGTGGACTGGGAGCACCGGTTTGAAGCCGGCTTGCCCTTGTACCTGCAGATTTCCAGGGACGGATGCGTGATCCACCTGTCGGCGCACCATGGGGATTGCAGCCCCGGCGCGGCGATGCGAATCGAGACCGACGAACTGGCGGCTTTTCAGGCGCAGCTGTCGGCCAAAAACTACCCCTACGCCCGCCCCGCGATCCAGGAAATGCCCTGGGGCAGGGACATGTCGGTTATCGACCCTTTCGGCAACCGCCTGACATTCACCGAAGCCATCGGCAGCCAACACTAGTGCCTGTTAGCTGTTATGGAGAACAACTATTTAGCATTGAACAAGCCTCCAGCGCATGAACTGTATGCGCTAGCAGCTACCAATTAAATAGCAAAATCTTCGAACGCCTTGAACGCCGTGACTGAAAGTCAGGTTGATTTTGCGTTAGGAAATCAGCGCCGCCAGCTTTGCTTTCAGCGCCGCGTTCTCGGCGCTGAGTTCGGTGATGGTCTGGCGCAGCCGGGCGATCACGCCCTCGGGCGTCTCGGGCTCGGTGCGGGCGACGGCCTTGCTCTCGCGCACCTGCCGGGCGGCCTGCTGCAGTTCCTTCTTGCCGCCGGCCACGGCCGCGACCTGCGCCTCCACCGGGAGGGACGCCACGGTGGCGGCCGCGTTGATCGAGATCGTGCCCGACTTCACCGCCGCCACCAGCTCCGGCGCGGCCGACTGCTGGATCTTTTCAATCTGCTGGATGGTGGCGTTGCTGATGCGCGCCGACTTGGCGACCGCCTCGCGGCTGGGCACGGCTTCGGGTTTTGGCTGCCCGGCGGCGGGCGCGGGCGCGGCGGCCTCGCCAGTTACTGACGGCTGCACGCGGGCGGTCAGGATGTCTTTCTTGCGCAGGGCCAGCACGCCGCGCTGGAAGTCGGACACGCTGCGCCGGCCCAGGTGCTGGTCGATCATCCAGAGATGCACGTCGTCGATGGACTGGAAACGGGTGTTCTGCACGGTGTTGAAGGCAATGCCGTGCTGGGTGCAGATGCGGTGGCGGTTGTGGCCATCGACCAGTACCTCGCCCCACAGCACCAGCGCATCGCGGCAGCCCTCGGCCAGCAGGCTGCGCTCCAGGGTGTCGTTTTCTTCCGGCGTCAGCGGGTCGATGTAGGCAAGCAGTTCTTCGTTGACGGTGATGTTCATGGCGTGGCAGGCGGGCAAAAAGGGAAGGGGCGCCATTCTATAAGACCGGGGTCTTGCGAATGGCGCCCCAGGGCCGGGCAGGCCGGCCGGTCGTCAATGCTTCGCGGGGAGCGTGTTCGCCATGAAAAACCGCATCATCTCCTCGCTGGCGTCCGGTCCGGTGCCGTCGGTGTACGAACCCCGAGCGCTGCCGCCCGACCAGGCATGGCCGGCGCCGTGCACTGCCCAGTGCTCGGCCACCACGCGGCCGCCCGCTTCCTTGTAGACGCGCTGGGTGTAGTCGCGGCCGTTGGCGCTTTTGGCGCGTTTCG
>JAQGNK010000425.1 GCA_028291905.1 Polaromonas sp. | reverse complement strand
GGGCGCGCTTTTCGCGTTCGGCCGTGATCTGCGACTGCATGGCATGCAGGATTTCCTTGGGCGGCGTCAGGTCCTTGATCTCGTAGCGCAGCACCTTCACGCCCCAGTTCAGCGCCGCCTCGTCAATGGCCGCCACCACCTGCGCATTGATGATGTTGCGCTCCTCGAAGGTCTTGTCCAGCTCCAGCTTGCCGATGACCGAGCGCAGCGAAGTCTGCGCCAGCTGGGTGACGGCCACGATGTAGTTCGACGAGCCGTAGCTGGCCCGCATCGGGTCGGTGACCTGGAAATACAAGATGCCATCGACCTGCAGCTGCGTGTTGTCGCGGGTGATGCAGACCTGGCTGGGCACGTCCAGCGGGATTTCCTTCAGGCTGTGCTTGTAGGCGACGCGGTCCACGAAGGGAATCAGGAAATTCAGTCCCGGCGTCAGCGTCGCATGGTATTTTCCCAGCCGCTCGACCACCCAGGCATTTTGCTGCGGCACGACCTTGATGCTCTGCACGATGAAGATGCCGGCCAGGATGAGGATGACGAGTGCAATTTCCATGAAATCTCCGTTATTACTTAAATTACTTAAAAAATGAAGGCCCTGGATGCGAGGCCTGGGGGCAAATCCATTTGCCTGGCCTTCCTGCTGCATTGGCTGCAGTGTCTTGACGGGCCAGGCGTCAGCTTGAGAACAGGGCTAAAGCCGTTCGATGACCAGCCGGTTGCCCATCATTTCCTTGATGCGGAAGTTCCCCGGACTTTGCATTGCCGCCACATCGGCGGCAATGGCCGTCCATTGGGCGCCCCGAAAATGCACGCTGGCGGTGCCATCGGTGTTCCACTGCAATACCTGAACCGCTTCGCCGATGTCAAGGTGGACATCCCGGTTAGCCTGGGCCGGCATGGGTGCGGGGCTGCGGCTGCGGCCCCAGTGCCATGCGGCCACCGCACCGCCGCCAATTCCAGCGGCAATCAGCATCTGTGGAACCAGCGCCAGGCCCAGGTTGGCGGCCAGTCCGCCGGCAGCCAGGCCTGTCGCCAGCATGAGCAGGTAAAAAGTCCCCGTCGCCAGCTCGACTGCCACCGCGCTGCCAGCCAGCAGCCACCAGATCGTTGCTTCGCTCATTGACATGTTTCCCTTTGTTTGTGATTCGCTCTATTTTGAAGGTAAATAGCCCGGCCGCAAACGAATCGACACAATACATCCTTACACTTCGCAGTCTGAAAAAGCCTTTGCGCCTTGTTGCATTGAACTGCGCGACAGGCCATCAGCAAAACTGCCCTTTCCGCGCTTGCTGCCACCGGAGTCAAGGGCTTCTCTTACCAACCGTTCGGGCTCAACCTGTCTATGCCTCTTGAACGCTTTTCCATGCCCTCCGACAGGTTTGGGGCACTCTAAACCGCTACATACGCCATGAAATTTCGCTTTCCTATTGTCATCATCGACGAGGACTTCCGTTCCGAGAACACCTCGGGTCTGGGAATTCGCGCACTTGCCCAGGCCATAGAAACCGAAGGCTTCGAGGTGCTGGGTGTTACCGGCTACGGCGACCTGTCGCAATTCGCGCAGCAGCAAAGCCGGGCCAGCGCCTTTATCCTATCGATTGACGACGAAGAATTCACGCCAGGCCCGGACCTGGACCCGGCTGTGCTCGACCTGCGCAACTTCATTGCCGAGGTGCGCCGCAAGAACCTTGACGTGCCGATCTATGTCTATGGCGAGACCAAGACCTCGCGCCATATTCCGAACGACATTCTGCGCGAGCTGCATGGCTTCATCCACATGTTCGAGGACACGCCCGAGTTCGTGGCGCGCCACATCATCCGCGAGGCCAAAAGCTACCTCGAAGGCGTGCAGCCGCCGTTTTTCAAGGCCCTGCTGGACTACGCCGAAGACGGCTCCTATTCATGGCATTGCCCCGGCCATTCGGGTGGCGTGGCGTTCCTGAAAAGCCCGGTCGGGCAGATGTACCACCAGTTCTACGGCGAGAACATGCTGCGTTCCGACGTGTGCAACGCGGTGGAGGAACTGGGCCAGCTGCTCGACCACAACGGCGCCATCGGCGCCAGCGAGCGCAATGCGGCGCGCATCTTCAATGCCGACCATTGCTTTTTCGTGACCAACGGCACATCGACCAGCAACAAGATGGTCTGGCACCACACGGTGGCGCCGGGCGATGTGGTGGTGGTGGACCGAAACTGCCACAAGTCGATCCTGCACGCCATCATCATGACCGGCTCGATCCCTGTGTTCTTGAAGCCGACGCGCAACCATTTCGGCATCATCGGCCCGATTCCGCAAAGCGAATTCGAGCCCGACGCCATCCGCGCCAAAATTGCCGCCAACCCGCTGCTGAGCGGCGTCAATCCGGACACCGTCAAGCCCAGGGTGCTCACGCTGACCCAATCGACCTATGACGGCGTGCTCTACAACACCGAGACCATCAAGGGCATGCTCGACGGCTACATCGACAACCTGCATTTCGACGAAGCCTGGCTGCCTCACGCCGCCTTCCACCCGTTCTACGGCACCTACCATTCGATGGGCAAAAACCGCATCCGCCCGAAGAACGCGGTCGTCTATGCCACGCAGTCGATCCACAAGCTGCTCGCCGGCATCAGCCAGGCCAGCCATGTGCTGGTGCAGGACTCGCAAAACGTCAAGCTCGACAGGCATCTCTTCAATGAGGCCTACCTGATGCACACCTCGACCTCGCCGCAGTACAGCATCATTGCCAGCTGCGACGTGGCCGCCGCCATGATGGAGCCGCCCGGCGGGACCGCATTGGTAGAGGAAAGCATTGCCGAAGCGCTCGATTTCCGCCGCGCCATGCGAAAAATCGCCGAGGAGTACGAGACCGACTGGTGGTTCAAGGTCTGGGGGCCGGACAAGCTGGTCGAAGAAGGCATCGGCGAAGCAAAGGACTGGATCATCAAGGGCGAGTCGCGCAGCGCCAAGACCGCGAAGAACGGCGCCAACAACTGGCACGGCTTTGGCCAGATGGCAACCGGCTTCAACATGCTGGACCCGATCAAATCGACCATCGTGACGCCGGGCCTGGACCTGAACGGCAAGTTCTCCAAGACCGGCATTCCGGCCAGCATCGTGACCAAGTTCCTGGCCGAGCACGGCGTGATCGTCGAGAAGACCGGGCTGTACAGCTTTTTCATCCTGTTCACCATCGGCATCACCAAGGGCCGCTGGAACACGCTGCTGACGGCGCT
>JAQGNK010000407.1 GCA_028291905.1 Polaromonas sp. | reverse complement strand
TTATTTGGCCCGCTTGCGGATTTCGGGAATCGCTTTTTGCAGGTAATACACCATCGACCAGACCGTCAGGATGGCTGAAATCCAGATCAGCCAGGTTCCCCACAGATGCGTGTCGATCAGGCCGAACAGGCGGGTGTCATAGAGCAGAAAAGGAATCGCGATCATCTGCACCGTGGTCTTGACCTTGCCCAGCATGTGGACCGCCACGCTGCGCGACGCGCCGATCTGGGCCATCCATTCGCGCAGCGCCGAGATGGCAATCTCGCGGCCGATGATGATGAGCGCCACGAAGACATCGGCCCGTTGCAGGTGCACCAGCACCAGCAAGGAGGCGCAGACCAGGAACTTGTCGGCCACCGGGTCCAGGAAGGCGCCGAATGAAGAAGTCTGGTTGAGCTTGCGGGCCAGGTAGCCGTCGAGCCAGTCGGTGGCGGCAAACACCACGAACATGACCGTCGCAATCAGATTGCGCTGCTCCACCGGGAAGTCGAGGTAAAAAATACCCACACTCAGCGGAATCGCAATGATGCGCGTCCAGGTCATTAGGGTGGGTATGGTCAAAAACATGGTGCTGATTTTGGCATGAGCCACTGCCTGGCCATGCAAGCTGGGCAGGAGCCGCTGCTTTCATGGCGTGGTCAATGCAGGGCGCGGTAAATCTCCTCGGCCAGTTCGGTTGAAATTCCATCGACCATGGCGATGTCCTCGACACTGGCCGAGGCAATGCCGCGCACCCCGCCAAAGCGCTGCAGCAGGCTGGCCCGGCGCTTGGGGCCGATGCCGGCAATGTCTTCCAGCCGGCTGCCGCCGACCCGCACCTTGGCCCGCTTGGCGCGCATGCCGGAGATGGCGAAGCGATGCGCCTCGTCGCGGATCTGGGCAATCAGCATCAGCGCGGCCGAGTCGCGCCCCAGATAGACCTTGTCGCGACCATCGGCGAAGACCAGCTCTTCCAGCCCAACCTTGCGGCCCTCGCCTTTCTCGACGCCGGCGATCAGCCCCAGGTCCAATCCCAGCTCGACAAACACTTCCCTGGCCATCGACACCTGGCCCTTGCCGCCATCGACCAGCACCAGGTCGGGCAGCGTGGCCTCGCCGTTGCGGGCGGCCTCGGCCAGCTTGGTGTAGCGGCGCATGAGCACCTGGCGCATGGCGGCGTAGTCGTCGCCGGGCGTGATGCCATCGATGTTGTAGCGGCGGTATTCGCTGCTTTGCATCTTGTGCTCCCTGAACACCACGCACGACGCCTGGGTCGATTCGCCGGCGGTGTGCGAGATGTCGAAGCATTCGATGCGCAGGGCGTCCAGGTTGTCCAGCGGCAGTTCCAGCGCCTCGGCCAGCGCCCGGGTGCGGGCCTGCTGCGAGCCCTGCTCGGCCAGCAGCCGGGCCAGCTGCAGGCCGGCATTTTTCTGCGCCATCTCCAGCCAGACGCGGCGCTGCTCGCGCGGCTGATGGACGGCGCTGACCCGGCTGCCGGTCTGCTCGGCCAGCGCCGCCATCAACTCGCGGTCCACCGGCTCGCTGACCACCAGCGTGGGCGGCACCGGCACGTCGATGTAGTGCTGGGCGATGAAGGCTTCGAGCACCAGCGCTTCCAGCGTTTTGGCCGCAGGCGCCGCGCCGGGCGCGCTGCCTTCGCCAGCGGCCTCGATGTCCGCATCCAGCGCGGCCGCGTCGGTGGCGTTTTCAACATGGGTCGGGAAATAGGGCCGGTCGCCCAGATGGCGTCCGCCGCGCACCATCGCCAGGTTGACGCAGGCCTTGCCGCCCTGCACTTTCACCGCCAGGATGTCCACGTCCACGTCGCCATTCTTGCCGCCGAGGTCCATCGACTGCTGGTGCAGGATTTTGGACAGCGCCGACATCTGGTTGCGCAGCTCGGCCGCCTGCTCGAACTCCAGCCGGTCGGCGTGCGCCAGCATTTTCTTTTCCAGCTCGCTCAGGATCTCCTGCGTCTGGCCTTGCAAAAAACGCTCGGCGTTGGCCGTGTCGAGCGCATATTGCTCGGGCGACACGTTCGCCACGCAGGGCGCCGAGCAGCGCTTGATCTGGTACAGCAGGCAGGGCCGGGTGCGGTTGTTGAACACCGTGTCCTCGCAGGTGCGCAGCCTGAACACCTTTTGCAGCAGCAAGATGGTGTCCTTGACCGCCCATGAACTGGGATAAGGGCCGAAGTAGCGGTGCTTTTTCTCGACCGCGCCCCGGTAGTAGGCAATGCGCGGATAGGCGCTGGCCGCCGGCGCCGCGCCCGGGGCGGCGGGCTGGGCGGCGGTCAGCTTGAGGTAGGGGTAGCTCTTGTCGTCCCGGAACAGGATGTTGTACTTCGGGTGCAGCGTCTTGATCAGGTTGTTTTCAAGCAGCAGGGCCTCGGCTTCGGAGCGCACCACGGTGGTCTGCATCCGCGCGATCTTGGTCACCATGTGGCCGATGCGGGTACCGCCGTGGTTTTTCTGGAAATAGCTGGCGACCCGCTTTTTCAGGTTGCGCGCCTTGCCGACGTAGAGCACGCCGCCTTCGGCGTCAAAGTAGCGGTACACGCCCGGCAGCGGCGGCAGCGCCGCCACTTCGCTGAGCAACTGGGGATCGAATTCGTGGAGTACGGTCATGAGTTCATGGATTCAAGGAAACGGGTTGTCCTATTGTGGACAATCCCGTCATGAAGCACCGCCTGCAATGGGACATTTTTTGCAAAGTCATCGACAACTTCGGGGACATCGGTATTTGCTGGCGCCTGGCCGCCGACCTGGCGGCGCGTGGCCATGCAGTGCGCCTGTGGGCCGATGATGCCTCGGCGCTGGCCTGGATGGCGCCTGGCGGCTGCGCTGGCGTGCAGGTGCTGCCCTGGCAATCGCCGCTGGCGCTGGACGCTGCGCGGCTGGCCGGGCAGCCGTCCGACGTATTGATTGAAGCCTTCGGCTGCGAAGTCGCTCCTAAATTCATAGCTGCTTGCGCAGACACCGCCTGCGCTACAGGCCTGAAACCCTTATGGATCAACCTCGAATACCTGTCCGCCGAACCCTACGTGGCGCGGTGCCACGCCCTGCCCTCGCCTGTGCAAGTCGGCCCGGCGGCCGGCTGGCTCAAGTGGT